>JAUSBL010000006.1 GCA_030658975.1 Candidatus Latescibacterota bacterium | reverse complement strand
CCAGGTCGCGCCGGAGGGACTGGCACAGTATTCGGCGACGGTGGCGACCACTGATATCGAGATCGTCGGCCAACCCCCTTCGCAGTCCCGGTACCGTGTGGCGGCGCTCTGGAGCGAAGGCGAGCCCACTATCACGCAGGAGCAGTGGGGCTACTCGGTTGACAATATCGCACCGGTCGTCCGGCTCGTGGTGTTCGAGCCGGACCCCGTGGTACTGGTCTGCTGGTTCCCCGTCTCCGGCGACGATATCGACCATGTCGAACTCTACCGCGACATAACGCCCGGTTTCACCCCCGGGACGCCTTTCGCCATCCTGCATGAGCCCTGCTATCAGCAGGAGTACCCGGTTGCGTTCTACTACGTGGCCCGGCCGATCGACCTGCACGGCAACGCCGGACCCTGGACGGAAATGCTCCATCAGGACCTGACGGCAGCTCCTGAACTGCCGGCGGTTTCGTTCATCATGCAGACTCTCCAGCCGAACCCGTTCAATCCGTGCACGCTTCTGCGTTTCGGCACGACGCGGTCCGGGAACGTCAGGGTCGAGGTCTTCGACATGCGCGGCACGCGGATCGCGCTGCTGAGCGACGGGCGGATCGAAGCGGGCTGGCACGAGATTTCCTGGAGCGGCCGGGACGACGCGGGCCTGACCGCTGCGGCGGGCACCTACGTGTTCCGGGTGACGTCCTGCGAGGGGGTCTTGACCAGGAAGGCCGCCTTGATCAAGTAACCCCTTCGGCTGTTCCCCGATGAGGGAAGGCGGGCCCGCTAAGGCCCGCCTTCCTGCGTTCTGGGCACATGCGTCGCGTCACATCGTCGCCACCAGTTCGTTGAACGCCCGGATCCCGTCGTCCCAGGCGTCGGCCTCGGCGAACATCTCGGGCCAGAAGTCGCGGTCCCAGAGCCGGCGCAGGTCGGCCACGTCGCGCTGCTGCTGCTCCACCCAGGTGAAGTACTTGAAGTTGTGCAGCTGCTTGCGGTCCTGGTAGTTCAGCTCGCGCACGTAGTCTGGCGTGACGCCGCGCAGCCAGCGCTCGAGGTGGCGCAGCGCGTCCTCGCGGCGATAGTCGCCGTGGGCGGCGCGCAGTTCCACGAGGCGCGAGGCGTACAGCTCGGACGAATCGGTCAGCGGGGTGAACAGCACGTCGCGGCCGTCGAGGTCGTAGTGGCGGGCGGTCTTGATCGCCGACACCAGGTTGCTCAGGCCCGAGATGCCCAGCAGCGGCAGCTGCGCGACCAGCGCCGCCGGCACGCCCTCGCGCTCCAGCGTCTCGCGGCCCGCCGGCTCGTTGCAGAGGCGCAGCAGGTCCATGCACTGCTGGTCGTCCACGGCGGCGACGAAGTCGGTGTTGCGCACGTTGTGGATCCAGGGCACGTGCTTGTCCCCGATGCCCTCGATGCGGTGCCCGCCGAAGCCGCAGCGCAGCAGCGTGGGGCACTGCAGGGCCTCCGAGGCGGTGATCAGGGCGTCCGGGTGCTCCGTCTTGAGGCGGTCGCCGGCGGCCAGCGTGCCGGCCGATCCGGTGGCCGAGACCCAGGCGGCGAGGCGGTCGCCGGGCCGCGCGATCCTCGCGAAGATCTCCAGCACGATGCCGCCGGTCAGGCGGTAGTGCCACTGGGCGTTGCCCCACTCCTCGAACTGGTTGAAGATCACGCACTCGGGGCGCGTGCGCTTGATCTCCCAGCACTTGTCGTAGATCTCCTTGACGTTCGACTCGCAGCCGGGCGTGGCGATGACCTCGGTGGCCACGCCGCTCAGCCACTCGAAGCGCTCGCGGCTCATCTCCTCGGGCAGGATGGCGACGGACTCGCAGGCCAGCAGCTTGGAGTCGAAGGCGCCGCCGCGGCAGTAGTTGCCGGTGCTGGGCCAGACCGCCTTCTGGCGCGTAGGGTCGAAGGCGCCGGTGATCAGGCGCGGCACCAGGCAGCCGAAGGCCGCGCCCACCTTGTGGGCGCCGGTCGGGAACCACTTGCCGACCAGGCCGACGATCCGCGCCGGCACGCCGGTCAGCTCGGGCGGGAATTCGATCCAGTTGCCGTCGTTGTAGAGCCCCGTCGCAGGGTCGTTCTTCCAGGTGATGCGGAACAGGTTCACCGGGTCGATGTCCCACAGACCCACTTCCGAGAGGCGCTTGCGGACCGCGTCCGGGACCAGGGTCGGGTCCTGCATCTCCCCCAGGGTGGGGATGACGATGCCGCGCTCGCGGCAGCGGCGGGCGGCCAGGCGTAGGACTTCGGGGTCGACGATCTTCAGCGACGGGCTCATGAGGGGTTGTCCTTCGGCGTTCCGGGGTTTTATTATCCGTTCAGCAACTGCTGGACTGTTACCCTATCGGTCCCTCTAGAATGCGATTCCCGGGCGCGCCGGTCAACCCGGCCGTACGGACGAGGATGCCCACGCCACCCGTTGGAAGGATGCAGGCCATGGCGATCGAGACCACTCCGCAGATGGTGCAGGCAGTCTACAACGCTAGCCGCGAGCGGCTGGCGGTCGTCCGCGAGCGCCTGGGACGCCCGCTGACCCTGACCGAAAAGGTGTTCTTCGGGCACCTGGACGACCCTGCGGGGCAGGAGCTGGCCCGCGGGAAGGCCACGCTGGCCCTGCGGCCCGACCGGGTGGCCATGCAGGACGCCACGGCCCAGATGGCGATCCTGCAGTTCATGCAGGCCGGCCGCGACGAGGCGGCCGTGCCCACGACCATCCACTGCGACCACCTGCTGCTGGCCCACCAGGGCGCCGTGGCGGACAAGGCCCGGGCCCTGGACAGCAACCGCGAGGTCTACGACTTCCTCAGCTCCTCGGCCGCGCGCTACGGCATGGGCTTCTGGAAGCCGGGCTCGGGCATCATCCACCAGATCGTACTGGAGAACTACGCGTTCCCGGGCGGGCTGATCATCGGCACCGACAGCCACACGCCCAACGGCGGCGGCCTGGCGATGGCGGCCTGCGGCGTGGGCGGGGCCGACGCCGTGGACGTCATGGTGGGCATGCCGTGGGAGGTCAAGCACCCGAAGATCATCGGCGTCAGGCTGACCGGCGCGCCGAACGGCTGGACCGCGCCGAAGGACGTCATCCTGAAGCTCTGCGGCATCCTGACGGTCAAGGGCGGCACCAACGCCGTCATCGAGTACTTCGGGCCCGGCTGCGAGGCGCTCAGCTGCACCGGCAAGGCCACGATCACGAACATGGGCGCCGAGCTGGGCGCCACCACGAGCATCTTCCCCCACGACGCGCGCATGGCCTCCTACCTGAAGGCCACCGGCCGCGCGGAGCTGGCCGCCCTCGCGGACGCCAACCGCGACCTGCTGACGGCGGACACCGAGGTCGCCGCCTCGCCGGCCGACTACTATGACCAGATCGTGGAGATCGACCTCTCGGCGCTCGAGCCCCACATGGTGGGACCGCACTCGCCGGACCTGGCGCGGCCCGTCGGCCGCCTGGCCGCGGACGTGGCGAAGGACGGCTACCCGGCCGCGATCTCGGCGGCCCTGATCGGCAGCTGCACCAACTCCTCCTACGAGGACATCTGCCGCGCGGCGGACGTGGCGCGGCAGGCGGTCGCCAAGGGCCTGGCCATGAAGTCGCCCCTGTGGGTCTCGCCCGGCTCGGACCAGATCTACGAGACCATCAAGCGCGACGGGCAGCTCGCCGCGCTCGAGGCGGTGGGCGCCACGGTGCTGACCAACGCCTGCGGGCCCTGCATCGGCCAGTGGCAGCGCGACGACGTCGCGCCGGGCGAGCCGAATTCCATCGTCACCTCGTTCAACCGCAACTTCCGCCGGCGCAACGACGGCAATCCCGAGACGTGCGCCTTTATCGGCAGTCCCGAGATCGTCATGGCGTACGGCCTGGCCGGCACGCTGAGCTTCGACCCGCTGCGCGACACGCTCGCCAACTCCCGCGGCGAACAGGTCCGCCTCGACTCACCCGCGGTGGCCGACGAGCTGCCGCCGCGCGGCTTCGTCGTCGCGACCGCCGGCTACCAGGCCCCGCCCACCGACGTGCGCGGCGTCGCGGTGCTGGTCGACCCGCACAGCGACCGTCTGGCCCTGCTGGAGCCCTTCGCGCCGTGGCACGGCGGCGACTTCACGGAGCTGCCGGTCCTGATCAAGGCGCAGGGCAAGTGCACGACCGACCACATCTCGATGGCCGGGCCCTGGCTCAAGTACCGCGGGCACCTGGACAACATCAGCAACAACATGCTGATCGGCGCGGTGAACGCCTTCAGCGGCGAGACCAACCGGGTCAAGAATCAGCTCGACGGCGGGTTCGGCGAGGTGCCGCAGGTGGCGCGCGCGTACAAGGCCGCGGGCCTGCGCTGGATCGTGGTGGGCGACGAGAACTACGGCGAGGGCTCCAGCCGCGAGCACGCGGCGATGGAGCCGCGGCACCTGGGCTGCGCCGCGGTCCTGGTGCGCAGCTTCGCCCGCATCCACGAGACGAACCTCAAGAAGCAGGGCATCCTGCCGCTGACCTTCGCCGACCCGGCCGACTACGACCGTGTCCGGCAGGACGACCGCGTCGCGATCGGGACGCTGGCCGACCTGGCGCCCGGGCGTCCCCTGACCGTAACCCTGAAGCACGGCGACGGCGCGACCGAGTCCTTCGACGTCCTGCACACCTTCACCGAGGAGCAGATCGCCTGGTTCCGCGCCGGTTCGGCCCTGAACCGGATCAAGGCCGCCAGGAAAGGCCGGCCGCCGGCATGAAATCCTACCACCGGATCTCGCTAACCTACCTGGCTGCGGGCATCCTGTGGATCCTGCTGTCGGACCGGTTCCTGGACGTGGCCGCGCCCGAGGCCGTCTCGCAGCTGCAGACCTACAAGGGCTGGTTCTTCGTCACCATGACCACGCTGCTGCTGTACGGCGCCCTGCGTCGCCGCGAAATGCAGCTGCAGCGCACGCTGGACGAGCTCGCGACCGCGCAGGCGCACTCCCGCGAGACCGTGCAGTTCGTGGCCTCGACCTCGCACGAACTGCGCACGCCGCTGAGCGCGGTTCTGGGCTTCGCCAGCTTCCTGCTGCAGGAGAAGTCGGGTCCCCTGAACCAGGATCAGCGCGAGCAGCTGGAGCACGTGCACGACTCCGCCCGGCTGCTGCAGGGCATCACCAACGACATCACCGACATGGCGCGCCTGGACGCCGGGCGCGCCGCGCCCGTGATCGACAGCTTCCCGCTCGACGCCCTGCTGAACGAAGCGGCCGCCAACGTGCGGGATCAGGCCACGGCCAAGGGGCTCGCCATGACCGTCTCCGGGTTGCCGGGGCTCATCCTGCGCCAGGACCGGCGCCGGCTGCTGCAGTGCCTGCTGAACCTGCTGTCCAACGCCGTGAAGTTCACGGACGAGGGGGAGGTCGCCCTGCGGGCCGCGTCCGACGGCGTCATGGTCAAGATCGAGGTCCGGGACACGGGTCCCGGCATCCGGCCCGAAGCGCGTGAGCTCCTGTTCCGCCCCTACAGCCGCCTCGACACGCCCGAGACGCAGCGCGCCCACGGTACCGGCCTGGGTCTGTTCATCACGAGCCGCTTCGTCGAGGGCCTGCTCGCCGGCAAGCTCGGGCTGGACAGCGCGCCCGGCCGCGGCAGCGTCTTCTACCTGGAGATCCCGCAGCGGCATCCGGCCGGCTGACCGTCCCGATCCGGGCTCCAGATCCGCCACCTCCCGCCGATGCAGACACTGCGTGCTGGACGCCGCGCCCCCGCGGGCGCATGCTGCCGCTGTCCGGCTGCCGCGTAACCGGGAGGCTCCCTTGACGACGCCGCGACGGATCCCGAACTGGTGCGACCTGCGCACGATCGTCTGCCTGCTGGCGATGCCGCTCGCCATCGGTTGCACGCGACCGCCGGTCGCCGTCGACCCGGCGTCGTCCGCCGCGACCGCGGCGACGGCCGCACCGGTCGAGATTGTCGCCTGGCTCGACGACGATCCGAGCGGGCCCGCCATGCTGCCCGTCGCCGCCCACATGATCGCGTCGGCGCGCGACGACACCACCCGGTCCTGGCTCTGGGTCCAGGTGGAACTCCACGAGAACCAGGACGTGCGTCTGCTCGGACCCGGCGCGCTGAGGTTCTGTCTGGAGCTGCCGGACGGGACGATCCGCGAGGTCCTCGACGAGGGGGTGCGCGTGCCGCTCGACGCCGGGGCCAACACGTTCCTGAATTCGGCCTCCGGGCCGATCACCATCCGGCCCAGCCACGCCCACGGCTCGGCGACCTGCGTCCCGCTGCTGGTGCGGCTGCCGCTGCAGGAAGGCCCGCCCCCCACGACGCGCAGCGTCGCCGCCGTGCCCGAACGGTGGCAGCGCCACTGACCTTCCCGCCGTTTCCCGGAGGATTCCCGTGACCTTCTACGCCGACTGGGTGCGCGCCCAACCGCTCGTCTCGGCCGCCCTGCAGTTCGCCGTGCTCGGCACCCTGGGTGAGGTCATCGCCGCGAGCCTGCGCGCGCGCCGCACAGCCCTGCCCTGCACCCCCGCGCAACTGGCGCTCAAGGCCGTGGCCTGGGCCGTGCTGGGCCTGTTGATCAAGTTCGGCTTCACCGGCATGAAGGGGTTCGTCGCCGGTCTGCTCGAGCACGGCATGCTGCCCGCCTGGTGCGCAGCGGGTGTCGGCCGCGCGTTGGCCGTCTCCGTGCTCACCAACATCTTCTTCGGCCCGCAGATGATGGCCTTCCACCGCTGGGAGGACAACCTCATCCTGCGCCGCCACGGTTACGCCGGGATCACCGCCGCGTGGTGGACTCTGGTGTGGTTCTGGATCCCCGCTCACACCGTCACCTTCAGCCTCCCG
>JAUSBL010000002.1 GCA_030658975.1 Candidatus Latescibacterota bacterium | reverse complement strand
CGGCTGAGCTGGCGGTCGATGGTCGAGGGGGCGACGCGCAGATCTCGGGCGACCTGGCGGTTGGCCATGCAGCCGAGGGTCTTGGTCAGCAGTTTTGGGAGGATGTCGGGGCGTTTGAGCCAATAGGAGGTGGCGAAGGTCTGGGTGCTGAAGGAGCGGCGACAGTGGAGGCAGAGAAACCGCTGGATACGCGTTGGGTTGAGTTGTCTACGGAAGTAGCCGATGCGCTTGAAGCGCCAACCGGCGATTAACTGCCTGTGGTAAGGGCAGTTGGGGTTGGGGCAGTGGGGCGGGACGAAGCCCGGATCGTTGGTGTGCATGTCCGGACCGGGGCATGATCCAGGCCGGACACATTATCGACGGCACAACCTAGACGTCGAGGCTGGGGATGTCTTCGCCGCAGTGCTCGGGATCGGGCCAGTAGCTCTCCTCAGCCGGCTTCACGTTAGGCGTAAAGATCATCATGCCCGCCAGGAAGCCATAAAGTCCGACGACCAACGAGACCGGAACCCACCAGGGCAGCAGCCCGATCGAGAACAGGCCGGGCAGGCCGTCCTGCTGCTGGGCCGTGGGAAGACCCCAGGCGCGCCCCAGCCAGGCCACCAGCATGAAGGCGAAGATGTAGATGTAGTTGCGCTTCAGGCGCGCCCGCATCGCCTGCAGCCGGGTGATCTTGAACTTCGGCCGCAGCAGGTCCTCGGCGACGTGATCGCCCCAGCCTTCCATCGGGCTGTGCGGGTCGCGGCGCAGGATCGGGCCGTAGAAGTTCTCCTCGATCATCCTGACCCGCGAGCGCCAGACGTCGAAGAAGCGGAAGCGCCGCGCCTCGTGGTAGAGGAACATCAGGTTGGCGTACATGCCGGTGATGATCGTTTCCTGGGCGTAGTGCGGGTTGCTGAAGCTGAAGGTCAGGATGCCGACCGTCGAGACCAGGGCCCAGTGCGTCGTGGTGTCCAGACGTTTGCGCCATTCCAGGGCGCGGTGCATCTCGCCCCGGTAGAGGTGGACCATGGCGGTGACGTACTCTCCCCGCCCGAGCGGTTCTGTCTCGTAATCGGCGCGCTGGAGCGTGGCGGGATCGGCCTGGGGATAGATGGGGGGGAAGCCGCGTTCATCTTTCATGGCAGGAATCTACCAGCGCCGAGCTTCGCGGGCAAGCCCGCTCAGGGCAGCGCTTACTTGACGTTTCGGCCAATCGCATTTTGATTGTCGATATACCGGAGGAGATGCGATGAGATCGAACATGGTGCGGCGGGCGCCCCGAGTGCTCGCCTTCCTGGCATTGTTGGCGACTGCCGGGGCCGCGACGGCCCAGACGGATCTGACCGCGCTGTTCGCGCCGGCCACCGGTGCGGAGGTTGCGGCGGTGACGCAGGATTGGGCCGGGCGCCTGCCCACGCCCACGAACTGGAAGGTCGTGCGCGCCGGCGTCGATTCTGCGACGGGCTACGCGGTGCAGGCCGTCAGCCACGAAATCGAGGGCTTCACCCATTACGGCGGCCTGCGTTTCCCGAGGGATTGGCAGACCCAGGGACGCTTTCCCGTCCTGGTTCTGCTGCACGGCGGCTTCGACGGGCTGACCCTCGACTTCCTGGTGAATTTCGACAAGGACTTCCCGGGCACGGCCCTGGCGGACAGCTTCCTGGTTGTCGCGCCCACCTTCCGCTCCGAACCGCTCAACGGCGGCGCGCCCCTGGGTATCCGCTCCAGCGGCGGCGAGCCGTCGCCCTTCGACCGCGACTGCGACGACACGATGGCGCTGCTGACGGCCGTGTTGCTGAACATCCCACAGGCGGACCCCGATTATGTCGTCGTGCTGGGCGGCAGCCGCGGCGGCAACGTGGCCTACCACATGGCCTTGCGGGATCCGCGCGTGCGGCGGACGGCGATCCGTTACGCCCCGACGGACTTCTTCGCGGACCACGTGCGTTTGAGCGCTCAGGAGCGCATCGACACCGGGGTCACCGGGGACTCGCTCGGCCGCCAGGTGGCGGACATGATCGCTGCGCCCTGGCTGGCCGGTCAGCTCACTCTGGCCCAGGCACGGCATTCCCTGATCTCCTGGTGTGTCCTGCCGCACCTGCACGCCGAGGTCCCCCTGCAGATCCATCATGGCGAACTGGACAACACCGTGCCGATCCTGCAGAGCGCGCGCGCCGATTCGGTCATGACCGCCGGCGGGGCCGTGGCGCCGCAGTACGTCTACTACGTGTACCCGCAGGGCGGGCATGTCCCGGATTCCCTGGTCGGCAGCGAGCAGCGGATCCTGGACTACCTGCTGAACCTGCCTGCGTTGACGGAAGTGGGGGCAGTGCCGCTCCGCCCTTCGGCGCTGCGCGGCTGGCCGAATCCCTTCGCCGGCGGCACGACGGTAGCGCTGGCCGGTTCCGATGCGGGCGGCAAGATCTCCCCGGCCGAGGCGCTGGTGGAGATCCGCGACGCTCGCGGCCGCCTCCTGCGCCGGCTGGAGCTCACGCCCGACGGGTCCGCCCTGAGCCGCCGCTGGGACGGTCGCGACGCCGGCGGCCGGGAAGTGGCCGCCGGAGTGTACTACGCCGTCCTGCGCGACCGTCGGGGATCCGCGCCCCTGAAACTGGTGCGTCTGCGCTGAAGGCGCCCCGGCCCTTGGCCGATCCCCCTCAACTCACGGTGATGCTGGCCGATGACATCCCCCATGAAGGATTTTTCCAGGTTCGATCCCCAGCAGTTCAGCTGGAAGCGCGTTTTTCTGCTGGTGGCGGCCGTTCAGCTCGTGCTGATCATCACTCTGGTGGTCTACTGGCGCTTTTTCCGCGCCGAGTTCTTCCCTTACCCGATCAACGAGGACGGCACCGTCACCGTCGCCGGCGGTGATCAGCCCCTGCTGGTGGGATACGGTGCGCAGATACCGCCGCCGTGGACGTTCACGGGTGTCGGCACGGACACCCTCTTCCTGGCCGGGATGCCGTTCGAGCCCATGCGGCGGCCCGATCCGGCCGACGGGCTCCCCATGCCGATGAGCGACCGCCTGCGCACGGTGCAACTGATGCTCGAGGCTGCGGAGGCGGCCTACCAGACCGCGGACGACAAGGAAGAGGGGATGCGCCGCTTCGCCGCCGAGCTGGAGAAGTCGATGGGCACGGTGATGGAGATGGTGGCGCTGGACGTGCCGGGGGAGACGCTGGTCTGCCGATTCGTGGGCGACCTGCCCGAGATCACGGTGAACTTCGTGCACGAGCCGCACTGGGTCGAGCCGCGGGCGGCGCTGCGCAACCGCCAGTACGACGCGATGCGGGTGTTCATCGAGTGGATGGCGGCGACGCCGGACGGCGTCTTCGGCTTCGGCGAGCACCACGTCATGGTGTCGGACAATCCGGACGCCCGCTCCGAGCACCTGCGCGTGCTGCAGGCCCTGCGGGGCGTCAGTTCCGGGATGCGCCGCGTCCCGACCCCGGATGACGTGCGTCACGCGCTCGCCGACGACGCGCTCTGCGACAAGTACGACGGGCTGATCCAGGACTACCTGTCGTTCCGCGCCGCGGGCTCCGTGGTCCGCTGATTCCGGCCTAGCTCGCGGGGGCGCGCAACGGCGCGGTCCCGCCGTCCCCCTCCCGCACCGTGAACTCCCAGAACGGCATCCAGGTCAGTGCGACGAGGTCCACCCGCACGTCGGTGCGCCGGGGCTTGACCGCCACGGCGGCGATCTCCCGTGCGGCGGCGTCCCAGCGGGAGGCGACCGCGGCCGCCTCCTGCTCGGCCTGCGCACGCATGGCGGCGATCTCCCGCTCGAGACCGGCGATCAGCCGCTCCGATTCCGCGATGTCCATCCGGGCGCTGTCGGTCAGGTGCCGCTTGCGCGCCGCCGCCGCCAGGCCGGTGCGACGCCGTCCGCCGAAGACGCCGAGCATGCCGGCGATCGTCTCGCCCGCCGACAGCAGTTCCTCGCGCTGTCGCGAGGCATGGTCGGCCCTGTCCTGCGTCAGCTCCGACTGTTCGCGCTCCAGCTTCGCCATCAGCCGTGCGAGGGCCGTGCCGGTTTTGGCGCGCAGCCTGTCGACGTCGGCGTCGCGACGCTCGCGGGCCGCCAGCTGGACGCGGCCGGCGAACGCCGCCGCCGTCTCGCCGGGCAGGCCGTGCAGGTCCAGGGCGGGGCAGTGCGGCAGGCTCAGTTCACGGTCCTGGTAGAGATGGTCGGCGAAATCCTTCGCGGCCGATTTGTAGACCGCCGCGGCGCTCCAGCCGGCGGGCAGCGGGGCGCACAGGGCGCCGGGATCGGGAGCGGCGCCCAGGGCGTCGGGCGCGAGGGTGGCGGGTTCGGCCTCGCGCCACCGGACCAGCGCGCCCGCGTCCTGCGGCCGCACCAGCAGGGCGACGGATTGTTCCGCGTCCACGCCCAGCTTGCGGTCGACAAAGGCGACGCGCCCGAAGGCGCCGAGCCGCGGCTCGTAGACCAGCGTCGCGGCGGCGACGTCCAGGCGCCCGCGCTCCGCTTCGAGCGCGGCCAGGGCCGACTCGCGCGAGCGGGTTGCGGGCGCCCAGGCCTGCGGCACCGCGGGCGGCAGAGGGGGCGGCGCGGCGAGGGGGGATGCGGGAGCGCCGGGCGCCTTCGGGGCGGTTGCCGCCGCAGAAGGCGCCGCGGCGGGCGTCGCGCCCTTGGTGAGCGAGCGGATCTGGTCGCGCGTCAGGGGGCCGCGCAGGTAGCTCATGGCCCAGCGCGTCTGCATCAGGACCGGGCCGTCGGCGTGCGTGTCGTGGAGCAGGAAAACGCGCTCGCCCAGGTTCGACAGCAGAGCGTCGGCCGCCCGGCGGTCGAGGCCGCCGCCTGCGGACTCGAGCCCGTCGAGCACGCGCAGCTTGTCGCGCTCGGTCTGCAGCTTGCCCAGCAGCCAGGTGCCGGCGTTCCCGAGGGCCTTGTAGTCCAGGTCGACGGGGTTCTGGGTGGTCAGCACCACGCCGAGACCGCAGGCGCGGGCCTGCTTCAGCAGGGTCAGCAGGGGCTTCTTGCTGGGCGGCTCGGCCGTCGGCGGCAGGTAGCCGAAGACTTCGTCCATGTAGAGCAGGGCCCGCAGGCTGGTGGTGCCCGGCTGGCGGCGCATCCAGGCGACGATCTGCTCCAGCAGGAGCGTCGTGAAGAACATGCGCTCGGCGTCCTGCAGGTGCGCGATCGAGAAGATGGCGTGGCGCGGCCGGCCGTCCGGCGCCTGCAAGAGTGCGTCGACGTCCAGCGGCTCGCCCTGCAGCCAGGACGCGAACGAGGGCGCCGCGACCACGGCGTTCAGGGCCATGGCCAGCCCGAAGCGGTCCTGCGGCGGGAAGAAGACGTCCACGTCGAAGACGCCGAGCTTGTCCACGGGCGGCTTCTGCACCGCCGTGATCAGCTGCACCAGGTCCAGGTCGCGGCTCTCGCGCCAGGCCTGCTCGAAGATCGTCGAGAGCAGGATGTGCTCGCGGCCGCGCAGGGGATCCGCCTCGACGCCGGCCAGGCCGAGCAGGGCGCCGACGGTGCCCGCGATCTGCTCGCGGCGGGCTTCCTCGTTCCCCTCCCAGCCGCCGGCCGGCGCGCGCAGCGAGGCGAGGATGGACACCGGCGTGCCCGCGTCCGAGCCCGGGGTGTAGATGCGGAACTCCGCGCTCGCCTTCAGGCGGCGGATGCGGTCGGGATCCTGGTCCCAGGCGGCGAGCCCCTCGCGCCAGGCGGTCGCCGTGGCGGCGGCGTACTGCTGCGGGGTCTGGCCCTTGCGGCGCGCATCGTCGGGGTTGACCCAGGGCAGGAAGTCCTCGGGCCTCAGCTCGGGGAACGTGAGCAGGAGGTTGGCGAGGTCGCCCTTGGGATCGATGATGATCGCCGGCACGCCGTCGAGCGCCGCTTCCTCGAGCAGGGCGATGCACAGCCCGGTCTTGCCCGATCCGGTCATGCCCACGCAGACGGCGTGGGTCGTCAGGTCGCGGGCGTCGTACTGCAGATGCGCGTCGGCCTTCACGCCGGTGGCCGGGTCGTACTCCTTGCCGAGGTAGAAGGCGCCCAGCCGTTCGATGGGTTGCATGGCCGCGGCCCCGCTTTCCTAGGTGAACTGGCCGTCGCGCATCAGTTGGCGGTGCGAGCCGTCCTCGTAGGCGACGTCCATCGACGGCGTGTGGAACAGGTAGTCGATGTGGACGCTCGAGATGTTGCAGCCGCCGAGCATGTCCTCGTTGCTGCCGAAGGCGATGTGTGCCGTGCGCAGGGCCTTCTCGTCCTCCAGCATGCAGCCGACC
Source organism: Candidatus Latescibacterota bacterium (assembly GCA_030658975.1). Classification (GTDB taxonomy): domain Bacteria; phylum Krumholzibacteriota; class Krumholzibacteriia; order LZORAL124-64-63; family LZORAL124-64-63; genus PNOJ01. The sequence goes on along the minus strand of JAUSBL010000002.1, from coordinate 59,825 downwards.
AGGCGCGCGCCGGGGTTCAGGCCGATGCCCAGCTCGCAGACGATGTTCGCGGTCGCGTCGGCCGCGCAGAGCTGCTCGATCTCGGCCCGCAGCGCGGCGTCGGCGCAGGCCACCCGCACGACGCGTCCCCGTGACAGTTCCAGGGTGACGGGCGCCGCGGGCTTGCCGATGGCGCCGATGGGGCCGTCGGCCACCAGCACGCCCTCGCCCTCGGTTTCGATCGGGGCGCAGTAGACCTCGCCGCACGGCAGATTGACGCCGGTCTCGACGGTCGCACGGACGTCGGACTGGAACGGCCGGCCGCGCAGGCCCAGCACCAGATCGGTGCCCCCGGGCGCCGTGATGTGCACCGAGACGGCTTCACGCAGGTTCTCGATCAGCCGCTCGGCGCGTGCGCGCATGGCGGCGTAGTCCACGGCCAGGGGGCCGTCGTCGAGCATGGCTTCGGTGATGCCGGGCGCGTGCCCCAGGCGGATCCGTCGCGTCTCTTCGATGGCGCGGATCCAGGCGATGCGGAAGGGCACCTCGGCGTTCGACGCCGAGAACGCGTTGATCACCACCGTGCGGCCGGCGAGACGGTCGACCATTCCCGCCGGCAGCGCGGCGAGGGGTCGGCCCTGTTCGGGGATGAGGTAGGTGTCGGTGTCGCAGCCCTCGGCCTCGGCCGTTTCGGCGAACACGTCGGCCACGCCGCGGGTGATCGTGTCGGTGACGACCAGGACGCGGTCGTGGCGCTTCAAGTCCAGCACGTTGGTCAGCGCGCTGCGCGCGGCGCGGACCCGTTCTTCGCGGTTCTTCATTGTCGCCCTCCCGGCGGGGTGGTGGGCTCCCTCGGGCGCAACGATGGGCGACGCGCCGCCTCATGTCCAGAGGATGCGTCCAGAGGAGGGCGCGCGGCCGGGCACGGCCACAAGCGAACCGGCCGCGGTCCCCGTCCTTGGGAACCGCGGCCGGCGATGACACGTGTCGCGGGAACCATAGCAGATCCGGGACGCGCCGTGCGCGCAATCTTGCGCCGGAGGTCGCAGGGGTCCAGGATGGGGAGCGGGAGGATCTGGGATGAATGTCGAACCGACTGCCGATCCGGCCGCCGATCGCGAGCGCCGCCTGCATTTCCTGGCCCGCCGCCTCGCCGCCGCCCAGAAGCGATGGCCGCTGTTCGCCGATGGGGACCGCGTGCTGCTCGGCCTGTCCGGTGGCATGGACAGCGTGACCCTGCTGCACCTGCTCGTGCGCTGGCGCCGGGTCACGCCGTTCGACTTCGGGCTGGCGGCGCTGCACGTCGAGTTTCCCGCGGCGCAGGGGCGCGAAGATCGCCGCCGCCGGTTGGAGGATCTCTGCGGCGATCTGGCCGTGCCGCTGGCGTTTGCGGCCGCCGAGCCGGACCCGGGTCCGCCCGCGGGCGCGCGGGCGGCCCATCCCTGCTTCCGCTGTGCGCACGAACGCCGCCGGCTGCTTTTCAGCCACGCCGCGCAGCACGGCTACGGCAAGCTGGCCCTGGCCCACCACCTGGACGACGCCGCCGAGACGGTCCTGATGAACCTGCTGTTCAAGGGAGGCCTGGAGGGCCTGCCGCCGCGCCGCGACTTTTTCGACGGGCGCGTGGCGCTGATCCGCCCGCTGCTGCTGGCCGAGAAGTCCGAGATCGCCCGCGCCGCGGCCACGCTCGGCTTCTCCTTCGTGCCCTGCCTCTGCGACCGCGCGGCCCTGGGGCTCGGCTCCGAGCGAGAACGCGCCCGCGGCTACCTGCACTCGCTGGGCCGCAACGCCCGCACCGCCAAGCGGCACCTGCTGCGCGCCTCGCTCGCGGCGGGCGGCGACGCCGCACCCTCCCGATAAAACCAGGCCGCGGCCCCTTTCCGGGAGCCGCGGCCGGTACTCGAGCTGGCTGATCGTGACCGGACCGCCTAACGGGCCGCCCTGGCGGCGATCGCCGCGGCCATGTCGGTCGTGGTCGCGTCGCCGCCCATGTCGTAGGTGCGGACCTGGCCCTCGGCGATGACCTCGGCGACGGCCCGCTCCAGCCGCGCCGCCATGTTCTTCTCGCCCAGGTGGTCGAGCATCATCTTGGCCGACAGGATCATGGCGATCGGGTTGACCTTGTTCATCCCGACGTACTTCGGCGCCGAGCCGTGGCTGGGCTCGAAGATCGCGACCTCGTCGCCGATGTTGGCCGAGCAGGCGAAGCCCAGGCCGCCCACCAGCTGGGCGCAGAGGTCGCTGATGATGTCGCCGAACATGTTGCTGGAGACCAGGACGCCGTAGTCCTGGGGGTTCTTGATCAGCCACATGCACATCGCGTCGATGTTGGTCTCCCACAGCGCGATGCCGGGGTACTCCTTGGCGATCAGGCGGGCCTCGCGGACCATCAGGCCCGAGGTCTCGCGCACCACGTTCGGCTTCTCGACAACCGTGACGGACTTGTAACCGAACTTCTTCGCGTACTCGAAGGCGTCGCGCACGATCTGCTGGCAGCCCAGGCGGGTCAGGATGCGGCAGCTGACCGCGATGTCCTCGTTGGCGGTCGCGTCCATGCGGCCCATCTGGGCGGGATGGGTCTTCTTCATGGTGTCGCGGACTTCCTGCGGCAGGGGGTGCCACTCGACGCCCATGTACAGGTCCTCGGTGTTCTGGCGGAAGACCACCAGGTCGAGGTCGTCGCGGAAGTTCAGGGGGTTGCCCGCGTAGGCCTTGCAGGGCCGCAGGTTGGTCCGCAGGTTGAACTTCTGGCGCAGGCCGACGATCGGGCTGCGGTAGACGTGCCCCTTGCCCCGCAGCGCGGGGACCAGTTCCTGCTCAGCCTCCTCCTTCGGCTTGCTGGTGATGGCGCCGAACAGGGCGGCGTCCACGCCGCGCAGCATGGCGAGGGTGCGGTCGGGCAGCGGGTTGGCCTCGGTCCGCCAGATCTCCCAGCCGATGTCGCCGTGGATGTACTCGGCGTCGAATCCCATCGCGTCCAGCACGGTCCTGGTCGCGTCCATGACGTCCACGCCCACGCCGTCGCCGGGCATCCAGCCGATGCGGTACTTGGCCATCGCACGATCCTCCTGGCAATTAGTCGCAAAACCGATCCGGGTCGCTCGTCCCAAGGGTGCCGGTCAAAGATACACGGGCCGGGCGGGCGCGAAAGCCGGAATCGGCAGGGGGACGAGGTCCTGGCGTCAGGGGAGGTCCGGGGAACGCCCGTCAGGGACGGTGGCCCCGCTCCCGCCGCCGGCGATCTCGGCGTCCAGGATGCGGTGCAGTTCCCGGATGTCGGGCTCCTCCGCCCGGGCGATGTTGCGCGCGGTCAGGCGCATGTTCACGCTCAGGGCGATGACCACGAAGCAGAGCGGAATGAAGAACGGCAGCCACCTGCGACGGCGGTGGGCGCCGAGCAGGCGGACGCAGCCCAGGGTGCCGGCGGCCAGGATGACGCAGAAGCCCACCGAGGCCAGATAGAGGGAGCGCACGTTCAGCCACTCGCCGCTGCCGGCGATCAGCGCGGGCGGGATCACCGTGATGTAGGTCCAGGCGATGAAGAAGCGCAGCGCCCGGCTGCCGAACAGGAAACCGAAGAAGCTGAAGCTCAACAGTCCCAGCGAGACCAGGGTCCGCACGGGAACCCTCCAGTCGTAGATGAAGCGCACGACCGGGTGCGAGGATGTCACGAGGTCGCTGACCTGCAGCGGGAACACCAGCAGGTTCAGGTAGCGGAAGATCGTCTTGAAGGCGTCCCAGGTGAATTCCGATGCGCCCGGTTGGCCGCCGAAGCGCACCGGCGGCTGGTCGTAGCCCCACAGCACCTTCGCCACGTAGAAGGATACGCCCGCCGCGAGCAGGATCAGCACGGAGGGCGAGAAGACCGACCTCCCGCCGCGCTCCCGGAAGAACAGGAGTTTGTAGACCAGCAGGCAGCCCAGGAGCGAGAACGAGGCCGGGCGCGTCAGGCCCGCCAGGCCGAACACCGCCAGGCCGCCGAGGAACCAGGGGCTCCGCAGCCGGCCGCCGTGCCGGAAGTCGTTGCGGATCATGCAGTAGAGGACGACCAGGTAGAACAGCGTGATCAGCAGGGATTCCATGCCGGCCAGGCTCAGCAGGCCCTTGCCGTAATGGCCGACCGCGAGGGCGAACAGCAGCGAAGCCGTCAAGGCCATCCGCTCGTGAGGGAACAGCATGTTGACCAGCATGTAGACCACGAAGGCGTTCAGGGCGTGCACGGCGAGGTTGACGGCCAGGTAACCCGCGGGCGCGTGCCCGAAGGCGTCGGATTCCAGCAGGAACACGACCTGCAGCAGGGGCTGGCTGAAGAACGTGCCGAGGTGGCTGAAGTAGTCGCCCAGGTTGCCCCGCAGGACGTGGGCGTCGTGGAGGATCTCGAAGTCGACGGGGTTCCACAGGGGCGTGTCCAGGACATGGCGGAACGTGACGAACACGACCGCCTGCAGCAGCAGCAGCACCGAGATGTGATTCCAGGGTCGGCGCATGGAAGATCCCGTCCGCATTCCGCGTACGCTCATGGTTCCGTCACCAGCCATGATGCCCTATCATGTGCCATCGGGCAACCTCGAGCCGGGACGGATGGGCGGGTCGCCGTCCGGCCCCCACTCCATCGGCAGGAAGCGCGCGTGCCTTACGTCTCTCGCGGCGGGGACAAACTGGCTTCCGCCCTGGACGCCTTCGGGATCGACCCGGCCGGCCTGGTCTGCGCCGACCTGGGCTGCAGCACCGGCGGTTTCACCGACGTGCTGCTGCAGCGGGGCGCCCTGCGCGTCCACGCCGTGGACACGGCCTACGGGGTGCTGGATTGGCGCCTGCGCAGCGACCCGCGCGTGGCGGTCCACGAGCGGACCAACGCCCTGCGCGTCGAACTGCCCGAGCCCGTCGCCCTGGTGGTCGTCGACGCCGGCTGGACGCGGCAGGAGCGCATCATCCCCCGCGCCCTGGACCTGCTCGCCCCCGGCGGCGGTGTCGTCAGCCTGATCAAGCCGCACTACGAGGCCCCCCCGTCGTCCCTGGTGGGGGGGCGGTTGCCCCCGGACGAGGCCGAACGCGTGTTGGAATCGGTGCTGGCGACCCTGCGCACGCTGGCCCGGGTCGTGGCCGGCCCCGTGGCGTCGCCCCTGGCGGGCGGCAAGGGCGGCAACCGGGAGTTCCTGGTCCACCTGGCGGCCCGGGCCCCCGCCGACCCGAGCTGAACCGATCGCGCGGTTGCCACCGCCGCGGGTTCGGCCTACCCTGCCGCGACCGGTTCCGCGAACCCTGACCCCGGAGTGACCATGCGCTTCCAGCCCGACCGCCCCGCCGCCCGCGCGCTCACCACCCTCGCCGGACTCTTCCTCGCCGTGTCGCTGGGCGGTTGCGCCTGCGGGCCGCAGTGCGCGGTCGAGACCGCGGCGCCCGCGGCCGCCGCCGCGATGCCGGTCGCCGCGATGCCGTCCGTCGTACCGTCGCCGGCGCCGTTGCGCGGGGAAGGCCCCTGGAACCTGACCATCTTCCACATCAACGACACGCACACCGCCTTCACGCCCGAGCCTGCCACCTGGCGGGACGACCACGCGCCCGCCGGGGGGATCGTGGCGCTGGCCTCCCATCTCGAAGAGCAGCGGCGCAGCGCCGCGGCGTCGCTGCTGCTGGACGCGGGCGACTTCATGACCGGCAACCCCGTCGGCGAGATCGAGGTCGACGGCGTCCTGGGCGGCGGTTGGATCGACATGCTCAACCTGCTGGGCATCGACGCCGGGGTGATCGGCAACCACGATTTCGACCTGGGCCGCGAAAACGCGCGCCGCCTGGCCGCGCGCGCCGCCTGGCCGATCATGGCCCTGGACCTGCGGGACGAGCGCGGCGAGCTCGAGTTCGCGGACGCGCCGGTGATCCTCGAGCGCGGCGGCCTGCGCGTCGGCGTGATCGGCGTGACCTGCTCCGAGCTGTTCGACGTGACGGCCGACGTGCGCGTGGCGGGCCTGCGGCTGGAGGACCAGCGCGCGGTGATCCGGCGCTGGATCGCCGAGCTGGACCCGAAGACCGACCTGCTGGTGCTGCTCACCCACGACGGGCTGGACGTCGACCAGGAGCTGGCCCGCGACCTGGCCGGGTCGGGGCTGGACGTGATCGTCGGCGGCCACTCGCACAGCCGGACCCGCGAGCCGCGCCTGGTCGGCGGCATCCTCGTCGTGCAGGCGGGCAGCCACGCCAAGAACCTGGGCCGGCTGGACCTGCGCGTGGCCGACGACCGCGTCGTCGCCTACGACGGCCGCCTGGTCGAGGTGCTGGCCGAGGGGCGCCGCGCCGATCCCGCGCTCGAGTCGCTGGCCGAGTCCTACGCCGCCCGCGTGGACGCCGTGTTCGGCCAGGTCATCGGCCGGCTGACCCGCGACTGGCGCCGCAACGGCCGCGGGGAGAGCAACGTCGGCAGCTGGATCTGCGACCGGCTGCGCGAGGCGGCCGGCGCCGACGTCGCGCTGCTGAACTCCGGCACCCTGCGCCGCGACTTCCTGGCCGGGCCGGTGACCCTGCTGGACATCCACTCCCTGGTGCCGTTCAACAACACGCTCGAGACGTTCCGCATCGACGGCGCGGGACTGCGCGGGATCGTGCTGGCGAACGCGCGCACGGCCGAGAACGGCGGCGAGGGCATCCTGCAGGTGTCGGGACTGCGCTACGCCTACGCCTGGGCCGATTCCACGCCGGAAGTGCTCGAACTGACCGTGGGCGGGGAACCCCTGGACCCGGCGCGCGTCTATACGGTCGCGTGCCCCGACTTCGTGGTCCAGAAGGCCCGCATCTACATGGACATGGACCCGCCGGCCTCGACCTACGCCGGCCGGACGATCACCGAAGCGATCGCCGACGCCGTGCGCGAAGCCGGCGTCATCGACGCAGCCACCGACGGGCGCATCACGCGCCGCTGACCCAAGAAGGAGATGACGCACATGGCGCACGAGATCGATTACCAGATCCTGGGCGACGACCTGCAGGCCGTGGTGGTGGAGCTGGATCCCGGCGAGGCCGTGCAGGCCGAAGCCGGCGCGATGCTCTACATGGAGAACGGCATCGAGATGAACACCGGCACCGACGGCGGCATCTTCAAGGGCCTCAAGCGGGCAGTCACCGGCGAAAGCTTCTTCATCACCACCTTCAAGCACGGCGGCGCGGGCAAGAGCCACGTGGCCTTCGCGGCGCCCTACCCGGGCCGCATCATCCCGCTGAACATGAGGGAACTGGGCGGTTCGCTGCTCTGCCAGAAGGACGCCTTCCTGTGTTGCGCCTACGGCATCGACATCACCATCGCCTTCACCAAGCGCCTCGGCGCCGGCATGTTCGGCGGCGAGGGCTTCATCCTGCAGCGCCTCTCCGGCGACGGCCTGGCCTTCGCCCACGCCGGCGGCGCGATCATCGTGAAGGACCTGGCCCACGGCGAGCACCTGCGCGTGGACACCGGCTGCCTGGTCGCCTTCCAGGAGTCGGTCGACTACGACATCAAGTTCGTCGGCGGCTTCAAGAACGCCCTGTTCGGCGGCGAAGGCCTCTTCTTCGCCAGCCTGACCGGCCCCGGCCGCGTCTACCTGCAGACGCTGCCCCTGAGCCGGCTCAGCGACCGCATCCTGTCGGCCGCCGGCGGCAACCGCGGCGAACACCGCGGCGTCGGAGGGCTGGTCGGGGGGAAGGGGCTGCTCGGGGACCTTCTCAGCGGCGGTAAATAAGGTCTGCACATCCCGCGGTGACAGGGGGCGCGCTCCGGGCACTTCGTGTGCCCGGAGCGCTTGGCCTTTCGGCCCCTTCGCCATCCTGGCTACGGGGCCTGCAGGACACCCCTGTCGCCGCGGGATGTGCAGACCTGAGCGTCCAGAGGCGACAATCGGGATCGATATCATAGGCAGGAACTAGGGTTTTCTGGTAAGGTATCAGTTCGTATCTGTCAGTTGGACGAGACCCGCCAAGGAGTTCCCATGGCCAGACGAACACCGTTCCTCGCCGCTGTGGCGGTCGTCGTGGTGGCGTTGCCGGCTGCGCTGGTGGGCGCCGCTGCGCCCGTGACCGCGCCTCTGCACGGCGGCGTGGTCAGCACGACCAAGAGCCACGCTTTCGAGACCCTGATCACGGCCCAGGGCGTGCGTGTATTCCTCTTCACCGACGAGTTGGCGCCGGCCATGGTCGAGAAGGCGGCCGGCACCGCCACGCTGGCGTTGCCGGGAGGCCGCACGCTCGAGGTGCCCCTGAAGACGCGCCAGCCGGCCGCGGGCGAGCCCACCTCGTACTTCTGCCCGATGCACGCCGAGGTGGTGCGGGATGCGCCCGGCAAGTGCGAGCCCTGCGGCGGGATGACCCTCTTCGTGCAGGATCACCTGTTCGGCGCCGCCGACCTCGCCGGGGTCGACCCCGCCGCGGTCTCGGCGCTGATCCGCGTGACCGGCCTGCGCGGCGGCGAGAAGGAAGCGAGTTTCGCGCCGGCCTTCTCCCAGCCCGAAGAGAAGGCCGGACCGGCGCGGGCGGGCGGCAAGTAGATCGCGAAGACGTCGGTCCAGCGCTGGAAGCCCCTTCATCGCTCGCCGCGGCGCCCGAACCGGGCGACCTGGCGGTGTCCGAAGTGGCGGCCGGCGCGGCGTCCGACGCGCTGGTCGTCCTGGCCCTGGCCCGCTCGCCGCGCCTCGCCGCCCTCGCCGAGGGGATCGCCGCCGCACGCGAGGCCGCGCCCGCCGAGGGCGCCCTGCCCGACCCCATGCTCGGCTTCAGCGCGCGCGGCGAGGATTATCCGGGCGCCGACATCGGCGAGGACCCCATGGCCATGGCGGCGATCGAGGTCAGCCAGACCCTGCCCTGGCCCGGCAAACGCGGGCGCCGGCAGTCCGCCGCCGAGGCGCGGATCGGCATCGCCGAGGCCGAGTTGGTCGCTATGCGACGTCGCCTCGCGTCCGAAGTGCGGGCCGCCTACGCCGAGCAGACGGCGATCGACGCGTCGCGGCGTGCCCTGCGCGCCTCGATCGACCTGCTCGACCTGCTGGCTCCCTCCCTCGCGGTGCGCTACGAGACCGGCCAATCCGGTCAGCGGGACCTCATCGAACTGCAGCTCGAGCGCCTGCGGCTCGCCGCGGAGCTGGATGATCTCGAAGCCCGCGGCGCCGGGCACCTGGCGGAGCTGGCCGCCATGCTCGACGTGGCCGTGGCCGACCTCCCGCCGCTCGACGCCGGTCTGCCTGCGATCGACGACACCGTCGTGGCCGACATCGCTCCCGCCGACCTCGCCGCCGCCGCGGTCGCCGAGGCCCGCGTCGCCGGCGCCCGTCGCCGCGCCGAGGCGGCGCAGGGCGAGGGATCGCCCGACATCGTCCTGGGCGCCGAGTACGGCTGGCGCGACGCCCTGCCGCCGATGGTCACCGCCCGCGTGGGCGTGGAACTGCCGCTGTGGCAGTCGCGCAAGCAGGACGCCCTGGCCCGCGCCGCCGGCCACGAGCACGCGCTGGCCGAAGCCGAGCGGCGCGAGGCGCTGGCGATGGCCGGGGCCGAGGTCGCCGGGCTGCAGGCGCGTCTCGACGCCGCGCAGCGGCAGATCGTCCGTCTGAACACCGGCAGCCTGCCCCAGGCGGCCCTCGCCGCCGAGTCGGCGCGCGCCGGCTACGCGACGGGCGACGCCGGCGTCGCCGAACTGGTCGGGGCCCTGCGGCGCCTGGCCGAGACCCGCGCGATGCTGGCCGAGCGCGAAGCCGACCGTTACACCGCGTGGGCCGCGCTGCGCGCACTCGCGGGACGCGATCCCGTCCTCCAGGAGAACCGCCCATGAGAAGAGCGACGATCCCCGCCCTCGCCCTCTCCTTCGCTCTGGCGTTCGCCATCGCAGGGTGCGGCGGCGGCGGCGGCGATGATGGCGGACACGCGCACGGCGAACCCGCCGCCACCCGTGCCGACGCCGTCGCCGCGAAGTGGCTGTGCCCCATGCACCCCACCTACGTCGCCGCCCGCAAGGGCGGCTGCCCCATCTGCGGCATGGACCTGGTGCCGGCGGCCGAGTTCGCGGCCCAGCAGGGCGGCGGCGCATCGGACGTGCCGGGCATGGCCGCCATCGAGCTGAGCGACGAGGCCGTCCGCCTGGCGGGCGTGCGTACGCAGCCAGCGACGGTCGAGGCGCTGGGCACCGAGATCCGGGCCGTCGGCCTGGTGGCCGTCGACGAGACGCGCGTGCGCAGCGTGCAGACGCGGGTGGCCGGCTGGATCGAGACGCTGGCGGCCAGCGCGGTCGGGACGCGCGTGACCAGGGGAGCGCCGCTGCTGACGATCTATTCCCCCGAGCTCGTCGCCAGCCAGGAGGAGCTGCTGCGCGCCGTCGCCGCGCGCGCGGCCGCGGCCGGCGGCGACCCGCAGACGCTGGCGAACGCCGAGAGCCTCGTGGCGTCGGCGCGGCGCCGGCTGCAGCTGTTCGAGGTGCCCGACGGCTTCATCGCGAAGCTCGAGGAGACCGGCGCGCCGTCGCGCGCCGTGCCCCTGCTCTCGACGGCGACCGGCGTGATCACCGAGCGCATGGCCTACGAGGGCCTGCGCGTGGAGCCGGGCATGCCGCTCTTCCAGGTGACGGACCTCTCCGAGGTCTGGGTCGAGGCCCGCTTCTACGAGAACGAGGCCGGTCTGGTCGCCGCGGGCGCGCCGGTCGAGGTGCGGCTGCCGCACGACCCGGGCGTCGTGCTGACGGGCGAGATCGACTACGTCTACCCGACGCTGGACGAAGCGTCGCGGACCCTGTCGGCGCGCATCGTCCTGGCCAACGAGTTCGGCCTGCTGCGGCCGGGCATGTACGCGAACGTGACGCTGCTGGTCGACCGCGGCGAGGCCCTGGTCGTCCCCGACGACGCCATCCTCGACACGGGCGAGCGGCGCCTCGTCTTCGTGTCCCTGGGCGAGGGCCGCTTCGCCCCGCGCGAGGTCGAGGTGGGCGTGCGCTCGGGCGGCCGGGCGCAGATCCTGGGCGGTCTCGCGGTCGGGGAGCAGGTCGTCGTGCACGCCAACTTCCTGCTCGACAGCGAATCCCGCATCCGCGCCGCGCTGCTCGGCGACGCCGCCGTGGTCCCGACGGGCGGACACGCGGAGGACGGCCGTTGATCGCGCGCATCATCGAATTCAGCGCGCGCAACCGTCTGCTGGTGCTCGCGCTGACGGCGCTGGCCTGCGCCTACGCCGTCCACACGCTGCAGACCATCCGCCTCGACGCCCTTCCCGACCTCTCGGACACGCAGGTCATCATCGTCACGAAGTGGGACCGCTCGCCGGACATCGTCGAGGACCAGGTCACCTACCCGATCGTGAGCGGCCTGCTGGGCGCGCCGCGCACCAAGGCCGTCCGCGGCTTCTCGGATTTCGGCTACTCCTTCGTCTACGTGGTCTTCGAGGACGGCACTGACATCTACTGGGCGCGCTCGCGCGTGCTCGAGTACCTCGACGAGATCCAGCCGCGGCTGCCCGCGGGCGTGGATGTCTCGCTGGGGCCCGACGCGACGGGCGTGGGCTGGGTCTTCCAGTACGCGCTCGTGGACCGCGGGAACCGCCACGGGCTCGACGAGCTGCGCTCCTACCAGGACTGGACGCTGCGCTTCGCGATCCAGGCCGTGCCCGGCGTGGCCGAGGTGGCCTCCGTCGGCGGCTTCCAGCGGCAGTACCAGATCACGGTCGACCCCGTCCGCCTCGCCGCCTACGGGGTGCCCCTGCACGCGGTGATGGACGCCGTCCGGGCCTCGAACGACGAGGTGGGCGGCCGCCTGCTGGAGTGGAGCGGCGCCGAGTACATGGTGCGCGGCCGCGGCTACGCGCGCACGCTCGCCGACTTCGAGCGGATCGTCGTGAAGACCGCCCCCGGCGGGGTGCCGGTGCTGCTGCGCGACGTCGCCCGCGTGGAGATCGGACCCGAACTGCGCCGCGGCGTCGCCGACCTCGACGGCACGGGCGACACGGTGGGCGGCATCGTCGTCATGCGCCACGGCGAGAACGCACTGAACGTGATCGGGCGCGTGAAGGAGAGGCTGCGCGAGCTGGAGCCGGGCCTGCCCCAGGGGGTGGAATTCGTCACCACCTACGACCGCAGCGACCTCATCCACCGCGCCATCGACACCCTGAAGCACGAGCTGCTGCTGCAGATGATCATCGTTTCGCTGGTCATCCTGGTCTTTTTGTGGCACGTGCCGTCGGCCATCGTGCCCATCATCACGATCCCGGTCTCGGTGCTGCTGGCCTTCATCCCGCTGCGCGCCATGGGCGTCACGGTCAACATCATGTCGCTCGCCGGCATCGCCATCTCCATCGGCGTGCTGGTGGACGGCGCCATCGTCGAGGTGGAGAACGCCTACAACCGCATCCACCTCTGGCAGGCGGGCGGCCGCAAGGGCAGCTTCCACGACGTGCGGCTGCAGGCCCTGCTGGAGGTCGGCCCCTCGGTCTTCTTCTCGCTGCTGGTGATCGCGGTGGCTTTCATCCCGGTGTTCACGCTGGTCGACCAGGAGGGCCGCCTGTTCCGGCCGCTCGCCTTCTCGAAGAACCTCGCGATGGCCCTGGCCGCCCTGCTGGCCATCACGCTGGACCCGGCGATGCGCATGATGTTCGCGCGCAGCGATCCCTTCACGTTCCGGCCGCGCGCGCTGGCGCGCCTGGCCAGCGCCGTGCTGGTCGGCACCTACCACGCCGAGGAAAGGCACCCGATCAGCCGCGCCATCGCCCGCGTCTACGAGCCCGCCTGCCGCTTCGTGCTGCGCCACCCGAGACGGGTGATCCTGGCGGCGCTGCTGATCGTGGCGGCGACCTTGCCGGTGTACTTCCGCCTGGGCACCGAGTTCATGCCGCCCCTGAACGAGGGCTCCCTCCTCTACATGCCGACGACGCTGCCCGGCATCTCGGTCACCCAGGCCGCCGAGCTGCTGCAGACGCAGGACCGTGTGCTGAAGTCGTTCCCCGAGGTCCTGAGCGTCTACGGCAAGGCCGGCCGCGCCGACACGTCCACCGACCCGGCGCCGCTGTCGATGATGGAGACGACGGTCGTGCTCAAGCCCCGGGACGAGTGGCGCGCCAGGGAGCGCTGGTACACCGGACGGCTGCCCGGGTTCGTGCTGCCGCTGGTGCGGCCGCTCTGGCCCGACCGCATCTCCTGGGACGAGCTGGTGGCCGAGATGGACCGCGCCCTGCGCATCCCGGGCGTGACCAACGCCTGGACCATGCCCATCAAGGCGCGCATCGACATGCTCACCACGGGCGTGCGCACGCCGGTGGGCATCAAGATCTTCGGGCCCGACCTCGCCGAGCTCGAGCGCCTCGGCACGCGGATCGAGTCGGTGCTGCCCGCGGTCGCGGGCACCCGCAGCGTCTTCGCCGAGCGGGCCGCGGGCGGGTACTTCGTGGACATCGAACCCCGCCGGGACGAACTGGCCCGCCTCGGCCTGACCGTCGCCGACCTGCAGGACGTGATCATGTTCGCCGTCGGCGGCGAGAACCTCGGCACCGTCATCGACGGCCGGGCCCGCTACTCCATCAACGTCCGTTACCCCCGCGAGCTGCGCGACGATCTCGAGAAGCTCGGGCGCATCCTGGTCGACGCGCCGGGCGGCGCCGCCGTCCCCCTCGCCCAGGTGGCCGACCTGAAGGTGGTCTCCGGTCCGGCGATGCTGCGCGACGAGAACGGGTTCCTCGCCAGCTACGTCTACGTGGACGTCGCCGGCCGCGACATCGGCGGCTACGTGGAGGAGGCCAAGCGTGTCGTGAGCGAGCAGGTCGACCTGCCGGTCGGCTACGTCCTGCAGTGGAGCGGCCAGTACGAGAACATGCTGCGCGTCGAGAAGCGCCTGCGCCTCGTGGTCCCGGCCACCCTGGTGCTCATCTTCCTGCTGCTGCTGGCGAACACGCGGTCGGCCTTCAAGACCGGCGTGATCCTGCTGTCGGTGCCCTTCTCCGCGGTGGGGGCGATCTGGCTGCTGCACCTCCTCGACTACAACGTCTCGATCGCCGTGTGGGTGGGCCTGATCGCGCTGTTGGGCCTCGACGCCGAGACCGCGGTGTTCATGATGCTGTTCCTCGACCTGTCGTACGAACGCGCCAGGAGCGAGGGGCGCCTGCGCAACCTCGCCGAACTCGACGCGGCCATCCTGCACGGCGCCGTCAAGCGCGCCCGGCCGAAGCTGATGACCGTCGCCGCCAGCTTCATCGGCCTGTTGCCCATCATGTGGTCGACCGGTGCGGGCGCGGACGTGATGAAGCGGATCGCGGCGCCGATGATCGGCGGGCTGGCGACGTCCTTCCTGCTGGAGCTGCTCGTGTACCCCGCCGTCTACAAGCTGTGGAAGACGAGGGAACTGGGCCTGGGGCGCCCGGGCGGGCGGCGGGGCCCGGCGGCGGTCCCGCCACGAATCGTTGATCCCGAGGCCGGGTGAAGGTATCCTCCACGGTGCCCGGAAGGTGGAGGTGCCAGGAGGCGGATGTGACCGGTGAAGGCGAGAGACACGACGAGCAGGCCCTGGCGGCCGGACTGCGGTCCGCGGCCCCCTGGGCGCGGCGCGAGTTCTTCGTCGCCGCCCACGACGCGGTCTACGTCTACGCCTGCCGCCTGACCCGCGACGCCGACCTGCGCCGCGACTGGACGCACGACTGCCTGCTGCGCCTGGCGGCGGAGGTCGCCGAAGGGCGTTTCGTCTACCGGCGGCCGGGCTCGTTCTGGGCCTGGTTCCGCACCCGCGCCCCCTTCCTGGTGCTCGACAGCCTGCGCGCGCGCCGGCGGCTGGAATCCCGCGAGATCATGGCGCAGACGGACGCCGACGACGCCTCGGACCCGCCGTCGGGCGACGATCCCCGGCTCGACTTCGAACGCCTGGAAATCCTGCACGCCGTGAACGCCTGCCTGGAGGGTCTGACGAACCCCGATCAACGCCGGATCCTGGCCATGCTGCTGTTCGAGGAGATGCCGTACGAGGAGATCGCCGCGTCGGTCGGCCGTCCCCTCAACACCGTCCGCACGGACATCCGGCGCGGCCGGCTGGCCCTGCGCAGCTGCCTGGCGCGTCGGCTGGAGCTGGAGCGATGAGCGGCCGCGGTGCAACTTTCGGACGGCCCGGCGCCGTGTTCCCGGCGGAGGTGGCATCGTGACATCCGAATGCACACGGCTGCGGCGGTTGGTCCTCATCGAGGAGGAGCTCGGGGCGCAGGAGTTGGCCGAGGCGCGGCGGCATCTGCAGGCGTGCCCCGCCTGCCGCGCGCTGCGCGAACGTGTGCTCGCCGTCGAGGACGCGGTGCGGTCGGTCGCCGCCCTGCCCGAGACGCCGGACCCCCTGGCGGCGTCGAGCGAGGTCGAGCGGGTCCAGGCGCGCGACAGTCTCGCGGCGCTGCTGGCCACGCTGGAGAAGCGCCCGCCCCGGCGTTGGCGGCGGACCCCGCCGCTGGCGCTGGCCGCGATCGTGGCCTTCGCTCTCATCCTGCCCGTCCTGCAGCGGGGATCACCGGTGCGCGACCTGCGCGTCGGGTCGCCCCTGGTCCTGCGCGGGGACGCGGAGGCGCCGGCCGGCGGGACGCACGGCGTGAGCTTCCGTCTGAAAAAACCCGGCTACCCGGTCCTGGTCCACATCGACGGCGACGGCGCGGCGCGCCTGATCCACCCGGCCGCCGGTACGCCGCCGGCGCTGCTGGCGAAGGACCGGCTCGTCCTGCTGCCGCCGGGCGAGGCCTCCGCGTGGCGCGCGGATCTGGCGGCCGGTCCCGAGACCTACCTGCTGGCCGTCGCCACGCGCGGACCTCCCGATCCCGAACGCCTGCAGGCGCTGCTGCCGGTCGCCGCCGGCACGCGCCAGGAAGCGATCCGCGCGGTCACTGCGCACCTCTCCGAGGCGGTCGGCAAGGTGTCCCGTTGCGACGACCCGAGCGTGGACTGATCCGCTCGCCTCTTCACCGCGAGATTTTCTCCGCCGCAGCGCACCGGTGCGTGGGCAAGCCCGTTCGGGCATGGTAGCCTCGATCCGCGTCGAGGAGCCGACCATCCCCGCCGGGAGCCACCAGAAATGCGCCACGTCCTCACGCTGCTGCTGTTCGTCCTCGTCGTGCCTTTCATGCCGGCCGCGGCCTTCGCGGCGACCGCTCCCGCCGACCTCGCCGCCCGGCTGGCCGACTGGCGCGCGCGCTCCCTGCCGGATTCCGTGGAAACGCTCGTCGCTTCGATGCTGCCGCCGGCCCGCGAGGCCGGCGACCGGATGCTGGTCGCGATGCTGGCCCTCGAGCGCGGCATGACCCGCGTCGCCTACGGCCGCGCGGCCGACGGCGAGGCCGACCTGCGCGAGGCCCTCGCGCTGGCCGAAGCCAGCGGCGACACTCCGGCAGCCCTGAAGGCGCTGCGCTACCTGGCGGAAGCCTGCCAGCACCTCGGGCGGCGCGACGAATCGGCGGCGACGTTCGCCGAGCTGGAGAGCAGGGCTCGCGCGGCGGGCGACGGTTTCCACACCGGCAAGGCCCTGTACGGCCGTGGGCGCCTGCTCTACCGGGCGCGCGACCTCGCCGGCGCCGACTCCCTCTACTCGGCCGCCCGCCCCTTCCTGGAGGCCGCCGCCGATTCGGCCGATCTCGCCGCCCTCTTCAACGGGCTGGGCAACTGCCGCGCCGGCCGCGGAGCCTACCGCGACGCCGCTGCGCACTACGCGCGCGCGGCGGTCATGGCGCGGGGCGGCGGTTCGCGCTCGCTGGAGGCCATGGCCGCGAACAACCTCGCCGGCATCGAGATGATCCTCGGCGATCCGGGGGCGGCGGTCGCCGGTTACCGCCGCGCCCGCGACATCCAGCGCGAGCTCGAACTCTGGCAGCAGGCCGGCGCGCCCTGGCGCAATCTGGCGTCTGCGTTGCTGGAGCTGGGATCGCCGGACGAGGCCGGCGCCGAGCTGGAGGCCGCGCTGGTCTTCTGCCGCGAACGCGGCTTCCGCGACGAGGAGGCCCTCACGCTCGTCCGCCTCGCCGAGGTCGACCTGGCCGCCGGCCGGTACGCCGCGGCGTACGCCCGCTGCCGGGAGGCGCTGGCTTCGGACGCGGAACTCGCGCCGGATGTGCTCAGCAACGCGCGCCTGGCCGCCGCCGATGCGCTGCTCGGCCTGGACCGCGGCGACGAGGCCTTGGCGGAGTGCGCGGCCGCCGCGGCCTCGCTCGAAGGTCGCGACGATTTCATCCTGGAGATGCAGTTGGCCGCCGGCCGCAGCCGCGTGCTGCGCGCGCTCGGCCGCCATGCCGAAGCGCTGGCCGTCGTGGCGCCCGCGCTGGCGGCCGCGACGGCCGCCGACGTCGCGCGTCACCGGCTGCCCCTGCTGGTCGCGGGCGCCGAATCCTGGCGGGCGTTGGCCGCTGCCGACTCGGCCGGCGTCTGGCTCGACGCGGCGCAGCGGCTCTGGGAGCGGGAACGCGCCCTGCCGGCGGATCCCCAGTGGCGGGAACGGCGCGGCGCCGAGGCCCAGCGTCTTTTCGAGCTGCGGCTCGGTCTGGCGATGGAGCGGCCCGACCCGGTGGCGGCCTTCGACGCCGCCCAGCGTTACAAGGCGCGCACGATGCTCGAGCGCATCCTGGGCCCCGGCGAGGAACTGCCGGTCGCGGGAGAGGCGCCGCCCATCACGCTGCACGACCTGCAGGCCGCGGTCCTGAAGCCGGGCGAGGTCCTGCTGGACGTGTTCGCGGGCCGGGACCGCGGCTGGCTGTTCGTCGTCACGCGTGACGACCTCCTCGCGCGGCCGCTGCCCGGCGGGGACGGCTGGGAGGCCGTCCTCGCGCCGCTGTTCGCGCAGCTCGCCCACCCCTTCGACGATTTCGACGCGCGCGGCGCGGCGGCCGCGCGCGACACGCTGCTGGGCGCGCCGGGCTCGCCGGCGGCGGCGACGGTCGCCGGCGCCGCGACGGTCTTCGTCTGTCCGGACGGCGTGCTGCACCGCGCCCCCTTCGCCCTGCTGCTGGCGCCGGCCGAACCGCGCCGGCTGCCCTCGGCGACCGTGCTCGCGCACCTGCGCGCGCGCGCCGCGCCGCCGCCGCCGGCGGCGTGCGTGCTGGCGGTCGCGGGTCATGAGAATTCCGCCCGTGGACGGCTGTCCGGCGCCGAGGCCGAGGTCGCGCGCCTGCGGCGGCGGTTCCGGCGCGTGACCGTGCCGTCGGCGGCCCGCACCGACACCGCCGCGTTCGGCGGCGCCGTGGTGGAGAGCTTCGACGTCCTGCACTTCGCGAGCCACGGTGAAGTCGACGCGCAACGGCCCTGGAATTCGGCCCTCGTCTTCGGCGACGCGGAGCGTCCCCTGCGCGTGCGCGCCGGCGACATCGCGCGCCTCGACCTGAAGGCGCAGCTGGCGGTGCTCTCCAGCTGCGGCAGCGCGGACGGCCAGTTGGTGGCCGGCGAGGGCGTGCCCGGTTTGGCCTCCGGATTCCTGAGCGCGGGCGTGCCGGCGGTGGTCGCCACGCTCTGGCCGGTCGACGACGCGGCGACCTCCCGGTTGATCGGCGTCTTCTACGACGAGCTGGCCGCCGGCCGGCCCCCGGCGGCGGCGCTCGGCGCGGCCCGCACCGCGCTGCGCGACGATCCCGCGACGTCGCACCCGTTCTACTGGGCGGGCTTCGTCCTGCTCGGGGAAGGGGACACGCCGGTCCGACTGCAGCCGCGCCGCGTTCCGCGGAGCCTCGTTGCCGGGATCGCGGTCATCACCGTTGCGGGTGTGGTCGCGGCGCCGGTTCTGCGACGCCGAAGATCATCGTAATCTTTTGATAATATTATACCTATAGGATCAGGCGCCCCCCGGGAGCCTCGCCGATCCTTCCCATCGATCAATTCCATGAAACTAAACGATTCTGCCGTCTCGTTTTCCAGGGGTATGCACCCACCCGCATCCCGGAGTGACGCCATGAACCTCTGCAAAAAGTTCCTCTGCGCGGCGCTGCTGGCCGGCGCCTGCGTGCTCGTCGCGCCGGCCCGCGCTGCGGCGCCGGCCTTCGCAACCAAGGTCGCCGGCATCGAGTCGGCCCAGGCCGCCGAACTCGCCCGGCTGGGCGAGGCGATCGCCGCCGCCGCCGACCCCGTCGAGGTGCTCGCGCTGCAGCGCTGCGCGGTGTACGTGAAGGCGGCCAGCCGCCTCGCGCTGCATCAGGCGCGGCTGGAAAGCGCGGTCGACGACTCGACGCGCGCGGACCTCGCCGTCCTGGTCGGGGATCTGCGCGCCCGGCTCGAGGTCCAGAAGACGCGGCTGCCGGCCGACTACGTCTTCGCGCCTCTGGCGACCGCCGTCCGGGAGGTGCCGCCGTGCGCAGAGTGAAACTGCTGCCGATCTGTGCGGTCCTGCTGACGATCGCGGGGCCGTCCCTGGCGGACATCGTCCAGATTCCGATCAAGGCCCACTGCGAACGCCCGCAGCGCTTCGCCGAAGCGGGCCGGGAGTTCGCCACTGCCGTGACGATCGAAGCCGCGGCCGACGCGACCCTGAGCGAGGTCGAGATCAAAGGCGAGGGCTGGACGGTCTCCCGCTGGGAGGGTTCGCGCGACCTGACGCTCGCCGCCGGCGGCTCGGTGCGCTGGGCGCTGACGGCCACGCCGGACGCCGGTTTCGGGCCGCTCGTGCTGTCGGCCCTGGTGAACGGCAAGCCGTGGCGCAGGAGCTTCGATCCCTCGCGCGAGGCCTACGACGGCCTGTTGCCCACCGACAGCGACCTGGTGCCGCCGCGCCGCATCCGGGCGGCCGGGGGCGATCAGTTCAAGGGGACGCCGCAGCTGACGATGGCCGAGCTGACGGCCTTGGCCGCCGACGAGCCGCCGCCTGCCGCGCCTGTCGACAAGGATCGCACGACCTGCAACGTCTACGGCAACCTCTGGTACCTGCACGATACCCAGAGCAGGCTTTTGCCGGCCTTCGGCGCCACCGTCTGGATCCAGGTGCTTCCCGAGTCCGGCTGGCCCTACTCGGTCGGGTCGCAGCGCGTGAACGAGTTCGGCCGCTTCGAGATCGACGTCCCCGCCGGGTGCACCTTCCGCATCTGCATGGCGGCCACCAGCAACGCCGTGGTGGTGCAGGAGGACGGCATCTGGGAGGACAACTACACCTGGACGACGACGAATTACACGCTGCCCGCGAACTTCACCAGCTACAACGCCGCCATCGTCTTCCCCACCTCGCACCACGGCGCCCTGCACATCTGCACGGACATCACCTACGCCCACAATTATTTCCGGGACCTGGGCTGGGACGTGAACCGCGTCGACGTGCAGTGGCCGGACGACGACGGCAGCTTCTACACCCCTTACTACGACGAACTGCACCTCGAGCGCGCAGATGCCTGGTCCGACGCAACGATCTGCCATGAATGGGGCCACTACTGGCACGCCGCGCACGCCCACACCGTCAGCATCGACTACTGCAACGGCATCTGCGACGACGGCGACGACTGCGGCCACTGCGCGTGGTGCCCCGAGGATCTCGCCGTGGCCTGGATCGAGGGCTGCGCGCAGATCATCAGCCGGCTCTGCACCGACCACCTCGCCGGACTGGTCGACTTCGCCGTGGTGCACAACGACGTCGGTTCGGTCAACGACAGCCCCGGCTGCGCCTGGGATGCCTGGAGCATCGAGAACGCGTTCGCCGGCGCCGCCTGGGACATGGCCGACGACGACTACGGCACCGAGACGGATCACTTCCGCACCGACGCCCTGGGCGCCGACGTCTACGACCAACTCGATCTCGAGACCGTCGACATCCTGAACATCATGGCCCAGAACTGCGACATCGAGGGCCACGAGCCCTACCGCGCCCCCGGCTTCTTCCGCTGCGCGGCCGAGTACCTCGACGGGCTCGGCTCGCCGCAGGCCACGCGCGCCATGCTCTGGGAGACGGCCTGGAACTTCGACCTGCAGATCGACGAACAGTCGCCCGGGCCGGTGCCGGGCCTGACCGCGTCGTTCCCCATCAGCACGCCCACGCAGATCGCCAACGGCGCCTTCCACTGGCAGCGGCCCTGGGACGACATGTCGGGCGTCTGCGCCTACAGCGTCCAGCTGACCGAGGGGCACACGCTGACGCCCGACCGCGTGATCGACACGACCAACCTGTGGTGGGAGCCCGAAGAGCAGCTCGCGCCCGGCACCTATTACTTCTCGGTCCTCGCCGTGGACCGCGCCGGGCGCTGGAGCAACATCGCCAGCTACTACGGGCCGATCGTGATCATCGCGCCGGGCCCCTCCGATCTCGAGCCCATGACCCCGACCGGCTGGACGGCGCCGCTGGTGCTGCGCAACGTCACGGTGGCGGCTCCGAACCCGGTGCTGCAGACCAGCCTGGTCAACGGCAGCAGCGTCTACTTCAACTGGGGCGAGCGCAACGTCGGCACCGGCACCTCGGGGAACTTCGTGGACGTGATGTACCTCGACGGCAACCCGGTCTACACCTCGACCATCCGCCTGCTCAACGCCGGCGTCACGAACGCCCCGCGCAACAACGGGCCCGTGAACCTGGGCGCGATCGGCCGCCACACCGTGTGGGTGCGCGAGGACGGCCTCGACAACGCGGCCGAGTCCAACGAGGACAACAACATCTACGCCAAGCAGTTCGTCTTCGCGCCGCAGGACCTGGATCTGGGCGAGACGATCGCGCGCGCGGGCGGCCTGCCCGACGCGACCGCCGGCCACGGGATGCTGCCCGCCGGCACCACGTTCTATCCCAACGGCGACGGTTTCGAGATCGAACTCTGTCTCTTTCCCGAACTGGTCTGGGCCGTGCCCGACGACGCGAGCAACCGGATCGTGCTGCGCCTGCACCCGCACGACTTCAACCAGACCGGGTTCACCACGCCGCTGGCGACGTCGACCAGCCGCGCCGACCTGCCGGCGGTCGTCATCCAGAACCCCTCCGAGACGATCATGACCAACTACTGCGTCGGCGTCCTGGACGACGAGGGCAGCGGCGCCGATTACCGCATCCACCGCGAGATCGGGGAGTTCTTCGCCATGCCGGACACCTTGTCCGGGTCGCTGTCGGCCGCCGACTGCCTGGACTTCTACCTGACTTATAACGAGCTCGACGAGGAGGCGTGGTTCACGATCAAGCTGGCCAACGGGAGCACGCGCGACCTGCAGCTGCGCTTCTTCGAGCCGGGGTTCGGCGTGGGGTCCCTGGCGAACGCCGACGCCCTCGTCACGGCCGCGGCCGGCGACACGGTGCACCACAGCGTGCTGCTGCCGCCGGGCGAGATGGCGCTGACGGTGGTCACCCGCGATCCCCGTCCCGCCGGCTCGTCGCCGTACACGGTCTTCGCCTACCGCGCGAAGTCCGACCCGGCGACCATCGTGCCCGAGGGCTGGTTCGCCAACGTCGTGCCCCAGATCGGCACGCCGTACGACGCCGACGTGGATGACATCCCGGCCCCGACGTCGCTCACCGGCAACAGCGCGGCGACCGGCATCTACTGGTCGCTGAGCAACGAGAGCGCCGAGGCTCCGATCCCGATGGGGCTGAACCACGTCCTCTACCTGGACGGCACGAACTTCCTGAACGGGACCTTCATCGAGGAGATCTCGCCGTCCCACGTCGTCAAGGCCGTGCGCAGCACCCTGCTGAACGTCCGGGGCGGCCGCCACGCGCTCACCCACAGCGTCAACGGCAACGGTCGCATCGACGAGGACGACTGGACCAACAACCGGCACGGCCGGCAGTGGGTCTGGTCCGCCCAGACCCTGACGGCGAACACGACCTACCAGCTGCCTGCGCCCGCGAACCCGTTCGGCGGCCTCGCCCTGGTGACCGCGGGCACCGTGGCCCTGAACTGCGACGGCTACCGGCCGAGCACGCCGGTGATGCCGACCGTGTCCACGATCGTCGCCGCCTACGCGTGGGACGACGTGCTCGACGTGGATCTGGGGATCTACGCGAACGCCAACGTGCAGGACGGGTACACGTCGGATTACGCCCTGTCGCAGTGGAGCGGACCGGGCTGCGATTTCGTGCTGCGCGGCGTCTTGCCGCACGGGACGGCCACCTTCAACCTCGGCGTCGTCCGCGCCGGCAACTCGTCGACCGGGACCTACACCCTGGCCACCAAGACGACCACCGACTCCTGGGCGAGCCCGGTCGGCCGGCGGCTTTCGGGCACCGTGGAAGCCGGCAGCTACCTCGACGCCATCCGGCTGGACCTGCCGGAGGGGACCTACGTCTTCTCGCTCCGGAGCACCGACGTCGAACTGGGCTTCTCCCTGCACGATTTCAGCTTCGGCGCCACGGGCAAGACGGAGCCCTGGCTGGACGGCATCGCCTGGCAGACGCCCGAGACAGGCACCCAAGAAGCGACCTTCGCGGTGACGGTCCCCGCCACCGGGGCGCCGAGCGAATTCGCGCTCGTGGTTTGGCGCACCGACGGGACTTCCGCAGCCTTGGACGGCGATTGGCAGGTGACGGTCGGGCAGGACGTCACCGGAATCGAAGACGGCGAGCCCGTACCGGGCGCCGTGGTCGCCTCGCGTCTGGTGGCCGCGACCCCGAACCCGTTCAACCCGTCGACCGAGGTCGCGTACGAGGTGGCCCGGGCCGGGCGTTGCGAGCTGACCGTGCACGACGTGCGCGGGCGGCAGATCCGGACGCTCTTCGACGGCGAGGCGGCGGCGGGCCGCCACGTCGCGGATTGGAACGGCCTGGACGACGCGGGGAAACGCGTCCCCAGCGGCATCTACATGGTGCGCCTGCGATCGGCGGGGGGAGGGGAGGATCTGCTCAAACTGACCCTCGTCAAATAGACGACGGTTCCAGTCGCGCGGATCCGCGTGAGCGCCCCGCCCCCGATGGGCGGGGCGCTTGCTTTGTCCCAGGTGAATTGGTAACCTCAAGAAGTCGATTCGCCCGATCCGACACACACCCGGGACAGCGCCGGGCGCCCGCGCGTCCGCGTGGATGGGAGTCGATCGTGGATCATCGGCGTCCTTGGAATGCTCTCACGCACAGCCGCATCCCGTTCATCCCTCTTCTCGTCATCGCGGTGCTGGCGGCGGCCGGCGGCGCCTCGGCGCAGCAGGACGCCTTCTGCATCTGCCTCGATCCCACGGACCCGAACACCTGCGGCGGCAATGCCGTGATCCCCGTCGGCGTGCCGACGCCCATCTGGCTGTGCCTGCTCGAACCCAGCGGGGATCAGGTGTTGGCCTGGGAAGCCCGAGTGACCGACGACAGAGGAGCCGATACCATCTCTGGCGAGTGGTGCCTCAACGGCGGTTTGGATGTCGACTCCGTGCCTGGGAATTTCGTGGTCGGCTCCTGCCCCGCGCCCTGGCAGCCGAACGCAGCGGGCGTCATCACGTTCGCCTCCATGATGGTCAGGGTCCTGGATGACGGCGTCCCGGTCAGTTTTTTCGTCGGCCCGATCCCCGGCTCCATCAGTTTCCCCCAGGGCGTTCCGGGCTACGTCCACACGCTGGGATTCAACACACCAGCCACCGTCTGCAGCGGCGACTTCGACGAGCCGGTGTTCAGCATCAATGGCGTCGTCGCGGCGGACGTCGATACCTGGGGTGCGATCAAGAGTGCGTATTCGGCGGGCCCGTCTGCGGGCAGGTGAACAGCCCCTCACAGCGTAGTATTGTAATCTGGCTTTCGATTTGGTAACATCGGCGGGTCAAATCGCCCGATATGACACCCGAACCGCCGCGGACGCCTCCGCACCCACGCGGATAGGAGTCGGTCGTGCATCATCGGCGTCTGGTCATCCCGCCCCTCGCGCTCCTGGCCTGGTTCGCCGTTCTCGCCCCCGCAACGGCGCTTTCCCAGTCGATCGTCATCACGCTGCAGGCGCACGGCGACGCGGTCGTCTCCGACATCCACCGCTTCGGCGTGCACGACGACGCCCTGATGGGCCCGGACGGCTACGATCTGCCGGAGCCGCCGCCGCCCCCCGGCGGTTATCTGGGCCTGTCCTTCGTGATGCCGGACGCTCCGGAAGTCCTGCCGAACCGCTGGCGCCACGAGCTGCGCCCCTCGGAGATCTTCATGGATCAGACCGAGACCTGGGAACTGGTCCTGGAGACCGACCAGGTCAACCGGCCCTTGCTGCTGGACTTCGCCGCAGAGATCGGCGCGCAGTACCCGCTGGCCGTGACGATCCTGGCGCCCCCGGAGCGGGCGTACCGCGTCGAACTGCCGGCGCAGCTGCCCTTCGTGGCGCTGGCGCCCGTCACGACGC
This sequence comes from Candidatus Latescibacterota bacterium, assembly GCA_030658975.1. GTDB lineage: Bacteria > Krumholzibacteriota > Krumholzibacteriia > LZORAL124-64-63 > LZORAL124-64-63 > PNOJ01. The sequence goes on along the minus strand of JAUSBL010000002.1, from coordinate 34,682 downwards.
TGCTGCTGGAGTTGACGTCCGACGACCCGGTCGCGGCGGACACAGCCGCCTGGGGCGAGATCAAGAAGCTCTACGATCGCTGATCGCCATCGAATCGGTATCCGAACCGGCCAGCCGCGTCATGCGGCGGACCCATCCCCGTAACGGAGGTCATCCATGCGAACTTCGATCCGCTTCCTGCTGACGATCGCCATGGTCCTGCTGACCACGGCCGGCGGCGCCCTCGCGCAGCAGGACGCCTTCTGCATCTGCATCGACCCGACGGCCCCCGCCAGCTGCGGCGGCAACGCCGACATCCCGATCTTCGTGCCGACGAACATCTACCTGTGCCTTCTCAATCCGAGCGGCGGCCGCGTTCTGGCCTGGGAGGCCAGGATCACCCAGACGAATGCCACGAGCATGATCGGCACGTGGATGATGTCCGGACTGGACGTCGACAGCGACCCCCAGGATTTCGTCATCGGCAACGGGGCTTCGCCGCTGGTCCCCAACGCGCAGGACGTCATCGTGCTGGGTTCGATGCAGGCCATCATCGTGAACGGCAGCGCCAGCATCGAATTCTTCATCGGGCCGATCCCGGGATCGGTCTCCTTTCCCCAGGGCACCCCCGGCTACGTGCACACGCTCGGTTACAACACGCCGGCGACCGTGTGCGGCGGCGATTTCAATTCGCCGGTCTTCAGCATCAACGGGAACAATCCTCCGCCCTTCGAGGACGAATTCACATTGACGGTCGCGGCGGCGCTCGGCGCGTACCGTGATCTGAACAATGTCGCCGGCATGGGGGAGACCGCGACGGACGGGCTGGATCCGAACCTGGACATCCCCGAACCGCCGGCCCCGCCTGCGGGCTACGTTTCGCTGTGCTTCCCGCATGCGGAGTGGGCTTCGCCGCTGGGCGAGTTCTTCCGGACGGACATCCGGGCCTCCTATGTGCCGTCGGCCACGGTCAAGACCTGGCCGTTGCGCTTCCTGACCGACCAGAGCGGTGTCGCGACGCTTACGTTCCAGCCCAGCTTCAATCAGGCGTCGAACTGGGTGATGACACTGATCGACCTCGACACGGGCGAGGTTGCGCTTCTCTGGGAAACGGCCCTCAGCTATTCGTTCAATTCCGTGCCCGGGCAGGTCCGTCATTTCGAATTGCTGGTGGGGCCGAACCAGATCCCACCTCTCAGTCCGACGTCACTCCTGCTGCCGACCGGCTGGTCCCTGGTGGGCATGCCCCTGCTGCCGGACGCGCCGGGCACCATCGGCTCCGTGCTGCTGGACGACATCGCCAGCACCGCGTTCGTCTACGGCCACAACGGAAATACGGGCTACCAGCAGATGCTGTCGACCGACCCCATGCAGCAGGGCCGGGGCTACTGGGTGGGCGCGACCAGCCCCATCACCTGGACGATGGAGGGGATGCGTGACCTCAACGGCGCCTTGTTGCCCCTGGCCAACGGCTGGAACCTGCTCGGCGCGCCGCTGTGGACGGTCATGAGCCTCAACGATGTCGCGGTCGAGTACCAGGGCGCGCGCTACGATTACGCGACGGCGGTCCAGATGGGACTCGTCGGGAGCTACGTCTATTTCTATCAGAACTCGACGGGCTCCTACGTGGCCCGGACCACTCTCCATCCCTGGCACGGTTACTGGGTGCCCGCCTACATGAACGGCGTCAGCCTGTGGTTCCACTACACCAACATCGGCGCCGACAAGTCCGCCCCTCCCGCCTTCGAGCCCAACGACCTCAACTGGCGCCTGAGCCTCGGCCTCGACGGCAGCCCCGAGACCCTGACCGTCGGGCGCCTCGAAAAGGCCAACGACGGCTTCGACCCCGCCTGGGACCAGCCCCGCCCGCCGCGCGCGCCGGCCGCCGTGTCCCGGCCCGAACTGTGGCTCGACGGCTCGGCCCTGGACCTCAGCACCGGAGACCAGCTCACGGCCGACTACCGCGCGGCGACCGAAGCGGACGTGGCCTGGGACCTCGTGGTCACCGCGCCTGCGCCCGGTCCGGTCACGCTGCGCTGGGACGCCGCGGAGTGGGGCGGCCACGAGGACCTGCAGGTCTACCTGCCCCACCAGAACCGCGTCGCGGTGATGTCGATGCGTGCACAGTCGAGCCTGACCCTCGACGTCGGCGCCGTACCGGTGATCGTGCGCCTGCGCACGCCGGACCTGTCGACCGGCGCGCCGGAGATCCCGTCGGGGCGCTGCGCGCTGCGCGCGGTGCCGAACCCGTTCAACCCGCGCACCGAGATCGTGCTGACGCTGCCGCGGGCCGGCAGGGCCGAGGTGCGGATCCACGACGTGCAGGGCCGCGTGGTGAAGCGGCTCGGGGCGATCGACGGCGTGGCAGGGGAGAACCGCGTCACGTGGCTGGGCACCGACGAGCGGGGCCGCGACGTCGCCAGCGGCGCGTACTTCGCGGCGCTGTACGTGGACGGGGCCGCGTCGGGCGCGGTGGTGAGGTTGAGCCTGGTGCGCTGAGCCGCCGGGCGGTCGCGGGGCGGCGGGGCAGCTGCGGCTTGTCCCGCCGCCCTCTTTTCTGTAAGGTAATCGCGGACCGCCACCGCCCGACGCCGGAGGGATGCCGATGCGTTACCCACGCCCCGCCCTCGTACTCGTCTTCGTGCTGACGCTCGGCGCGGCCGCCGCCGCTTCGGCCGAGTCCGACGTGTTCTGCATCTGCACCGACGTTACGTCCGGGCCCGGCGGCGGGAATGTCGAGGTGGCCGTGCCGGGGTCCTGCACCGTCTATCTGGTGCTCGCCCAGCCTTCGGGATCGCCGGTTCTGGGCTGGGAAGCCCGCGTGACCGTCGAAGGGTCGGCCACCTATGTGGGCAACTGGACACTGACCGCCGGTATGGATTTCGACAACGATACTGACGATTTTCTGGTGGGACTGGGCGTGGACGGCTTGATGCCGAACAGCGCCGGCATGGTGCCGCTGCTCTACATGACCGTGAAGCTGCTGGGAGAGGGCCCGTTGTTCTTCAAGGTGGGGCCGGCGCCCGGTTCGGCCAGCTTCCCCGACGGGACGCCCGGCTACCTCCACACGCTCGGGGTCAATACGCCCGCGACCGTCTGCAGCGGCGACTTCGACCGGCCCGTGTTCACCCTGAACAACGGCGACGCCGACGAGCAGGGGACCTGGGGCGAGGTCAAAAACCTGTATTCGCAGTAATCCCGCGACCTGAAGGCCGAAGGGGACCGCCCAGGGCCCCGGGCACCCCTCTGCCGATCACCGCATTTTCTGCTCAACCGTGAGGATCGCCTGCCGATCTTCTTCTCCGATCGCCCAGTTCGGCATGTCCTCAACCACGAGCGTGCCATGCTAGAAACGAATGTCGCCGAAGTCGTCGAAGTCGCCGGCGAGGCACCGGACGCCCTGCTCGATGATTTCCTGGACCAGATCCGCCCCAGCGGGCGGATCCTCGACCTCGATGCCGGCGATGGCCGCCGCGCTCGGTACCTGGCCGGCGCCGGTTACCGCGTCACCGCGCTCGCCGCGACCGACGACGTCGAGGCGCAGCTGACCGGGGCCGCGGCCGCCGCCGGCCTGGACCTCGTCGCCTACCGGGAATCGATCCTGGATCATGACCCGGGAGCGCAGCCTTACGACGCGCTGCTCTGCTACGATCTGCTGCCGCGCCTGTCGCGCACGGACAACGCGAGCCTGCTGCACCGCATCTTCAGCTGGACGGCGCACGGATCGCTGCTGTTCCTGACGGCGCGGCACGTGGACGACGCGTCCTACGACGACGTGAGCGCGACCTGGGAGCGCGCGGGCCTGCACAGCTTCCGCGGTCCGGGCGGGGAGTACCGCACCTACCTGGCGCGCGGCGTCGTGCGCAACCTGTTCCGCGGCTGGAACACGCTGCACCACCGGGAATACATGCCGCTGATCGGGGAGAACGCGACGGACGGCCCCCGCGCGGGCCTGATCGAACTGGTAGCGAGGCGCCGCTGATCAGCGGCGCCTCGCCCTCTCGACCCCCGCCTGCACTGCTGGAAGGAAGAGGAAGGCCGGAACTCCCCCGAATGGCCCTCGCCCGTAGGTCATTCTCGAAAAGGAAGTTCCGGCCAAGAGTACGGGGGGAAGGTAGGTTCGCGACTCACTAGAGCTTCGCACAGTGTTTCGGAATCCCGATGTCACTTGGAATGGTTTGTCCCCCCGAACTCTTCTCCGACAACACATACAAGTACCGAGACGATGAAACGTTGCATGGTTTCACAGTCAATCCGCATTATTTTCACATTTGGCAGCCGCGGTAAGTGTATGCTGTTGAAGGCCCTCGCCCGGCCACCGGGAGAATGAGCCGCATGATCAAAATCGTCGAGCCGGACCACCGCCCCGAAACCCGGACATCCATCACCGACGGGGCGTGCAACTGCGATTGCATCTGCGGTTGCGCGGCTGGCGATTCCGTCGTCAACAAACCGACGAGATCGCCCAGCAACGACCCCAAAGCGTTACCGACCATCCTCGGCAAGCGTGGTCGCGCCTGACCCAGGCCGCGCAATCTGCCGGGTCTGGCGGCAGAGCGGCCAGGACTACGTCTACGATGCCGGGACCGATCAGGTCGCGTCCGTATCACCGGCGGTCGCCGCCCGGCTGGATGCTCAGGTATCCGATCCTGGTGGCTTGGCCGGCGACTCGGCCGCGGAGCAGGAGATCAGGGAAGCGAGGGATGCGCTGGGCCTGTTCAGGACGCAGCGACCCCGCCTGGCGCCGAAACGGCAGGGTCGTGAACGTCGCGACGAGTACCTGGACCGTCTTTCCCAGCTGACCCTGACCCTGGACGAGCGCTGCAACCTGCGTTGCGCCTACTGCCCGCACACGCTAGCCGCATCCTGGACCCGGCCCCACGGCGACCGGCAGATGTCGTCGGACACGGTGCGTGCAGCCGTCGGGCTATTCCTGGATCGCGCCGGCGGCGAGATGCCGTCGATCTCGCTCTACGGGGGCGAGCCGCTGCTGGCGCCCGGTCTCATCCGTCTGGTCGCGCAGATGGTCCGCGATTCGCGACGCCCCCGGGTCCGGATCGTCTTGGACACCAACGGGACCCTGCTGGACGACACCATGGTGGAACTCGTTGCCGAACTGGGCCTGCACCTGCAGGTGAGCCTGGACGGCCCGGAGGCGATCCACGACCGCTGGCGGCCCACGGCCGGCGGACGGCCCACGCACGCCGCGGTGCTCGCCGGAATGCGGCGTCTGCTCGACCGGGACCCGGCCGTCGCGGGACGCCTGCGCTTCCAGGCGACGCTCGCGCCGGGGTCGGACATGATGGAGGCTGACTCCTTCTTCGGGGAACTGGGACGCGAACTCGGAATTCCCGACCTCCCTGTAGGCGCATCCTACGCCGATCTGGAAGGGGCGGATGACGCCGTCCTGCCGTCGACACCGCTGGGGACCCCACCGGCGGAGGACGGTTGGGCGCGGGCCCGCGCCGCCTACGTCGAAGCCTGCGCGACCGGTCGTCACGCCGACCTCGGGCCGTTGGTGCGTTCCTGGTTCGACGGTCCCCTGATCCGGTTCTACCACCGCGACACCCGACCGCTGGGCGAATTCTTCCGGCCGGGCGGGGCCTGCGCGCCCGGACTGCGCCGCCTGCACGTGGGCAGCGATGGCACGTTGCAGCCCTGCGAGCGCGTCGGTACGGCGTTCGGCCTCGGCGACGTGCGTCGCGGCTTCGATTTCGACGCCATCGACCGCCTCGAACGGGACTGGTTCGACGCCCTCGGCGGGCGTTGCGCGGACTGCTGGGCCCTGCGCCATTGCGGGCTCTGCTTTTCGGCGATGATCGACAGGAAGACCGGGCGCGTCGGCGCCGTGCCGCAGGTGGCCTGCGAGTCCGTCCGCGAGGGATTCGAGGAGATGTTGCGCCTGTGGGTGGAACTGCTGGCGCGCGGCCCGCACGCCCTGGACCACCTGAAGGATAGCAGCGTCAGTTGAGCGGGGTGCCCAGATGGTAGACGATGGTGCCGAATTCCGGCTCCGTCAAACGCCAGGACGTCATCACGACCGCGTGTCCGTCGAGCATGATCGTATCCGTCGATGCGCCGGCTAGGTTCCCCTGATAGGCCAGATTGCAGATCTCGGCATAGCGCGGGCTCGTGACGAACCTGTGGTACCGGTCGCCGGCTTCGATCTTGCCGATATCGATCGGGAAGTAGAATCCGTCGCTGTCTTCCCCATAGCCGAGAAAGTAGGCAGTCATCCCCTCGAAGGTCAGACCGGCGGCGCTGGTCAGGTCCAGACGCCCCTCCATGTACGCCATGCGCTTCTCTTCCAACCGCAGTTTCAAGCTTGCGAGTTCCTCCGGTTTGACCGAAGAGTTGGTGCGGCCGAAGATGAAGCTGGGAGGGGCACCCTCGCGGGTCGAGAACGTCGCGGAGCCGTCGTCGACGATACCGGCGACTTCAAGCCTCACGCCCGTCGATTCCAGCGCCGGCTGGTTGGTGAAGGTCGCACCCAGCGTCACCACCGCGATCGCGGCCAGGACGAGGGGCCGCACGGACCGCCGGCTGCGTATCCGCGCCCGCAGCTCCGCGCGCAGCGCTTCCCGGTGCGCGGGGTCGGACCGGGGCGCGATGCGTGTTTCGCTCAGCTGGAGTTCCAGATCGTCGTGATCGGTCATGCCCGTCGTAACCATCCCGTCATTCCAGGCGGCCGTCCGTCATGGCGCGGTGCAGCTTGCCGAGCGTGCGGTGCAGCCGGGCCTTCATCGTGCCCTCGGGGACGCCGTAGATCGCGGCGATCTCCTTCACGGGCAGATCTTCGTAGTAGCGCAGGGCGAGCCAGTTGCGTTCCTCGTGCGCCAGCTCGCCGAGGTGCCTGTCGATCCGCAGGCGCAGCCGGGTCTTCTCCAGCTTCAGGGCGGGGCTCGACTCGGTGTCCACGAGCACTTCCTCGCCCAGGACGTTCAGGGGCGTGAACCAGACCTGCTGTCGTCTCGCCAGCTTGTAGTGGCGGTTCAGCCTGTTGATCGCGATCCGGTAGAGCCACGTCACGAACGGTTTGTTCCGCCACCGGAACTGCCAGATCCGGTCCAGGGCGAGGTGGAACACGTCGGAGGTCAGGTCCTGGGCGTCCACCCGGTTCAGGAGCCGGTTGTAGAGGAAGCGAAAGATCCGTTCGTAGTAATAATCGTAGAGATAGTTGAACGCTTCCGGATCGGCCTTCGCATCCTGGATGCAGACCCGCTCGTAGTCGAGCCGGCGCGGATCGTCGACCTCGGCCGTCATCGGATCGAAGTCGTCCGCAGGTACCGGTCGCAGTCCAGGCTGTCCCTCTCGCTTCATGACAATGACGATGTCCCGGATCGGTTGCCTGGAAACACACCCCGGACTCGGGCCTGCCGGCCTGCTTGCCGCCCGGGGACGACTCTGCTACGTTCTGCTGAATATACCACATCGGGCGCCGTCGTGGCGCCTCGTTCCCCGAAAGGTCTCATGATGGCCGAGCTTCCCGCCAGGAACCTCAAGGCGTTCATCGCCCTGCTCGAGCAGGCCGGCGACCTGGTGCGCGTCCGGGAGCCCGTCGACCCGGTCCTGGAGGCCGGTGAGATCGCCGACCGCTTCGTCAAGGCCGGCGAGGGTCCCGCCCTGCTCTTCGAGGACCCGCGCCCCGGTCGCTGGAGCGAGCGGGCCGGCCGCACAACCCGCGCCACGACGGCCGACGGCCGGCCGGTCCCCCTGGCCATGAACCTGTTCGCCTCGCGCCGCCGGATGGCCTGGGCCCTGGGCTGCGAGTCCCTGGAGGAGGCCGTCGCCCGGGTGCGCGAGCCCCTGGAGCTCGCCCCCCCCGAGGGGCTCTGGGGGAAGCTGAAGCTGCTGGGCAAGGCCCGGGACTGGAGCGCCGGCATGCCCCGCACGGTCGCCGGCGGTCCCTGCCAGGAGGTCGTGGTCCGCGGCGAGGAACTGGACCGTCGCGGCCTCCTGGACCTCATGCCCGTGCTGACGACCTGGCCGCAGGACGGCGGCCCGTTCATCACCCTGCCGCTGGTCATCACGCGCAACCCCGAGACCGGCCGGCGCAACATCGGCATGTACCGGATGCAGGTCTACGACGGCCGCACCACCGGCATGCACTGGCAGCTGCACAAGACCGGCGCCGACCACTACCGCGCCAGCGAGCGGCGCGGCGAGCGCATGCCTGTCTGCGTCGCGCTCGGCGGGCCGCCGTCGCTGACCTACGCCGCGACGGCGCCGCTGCCGCCGGAGATCGACGAGTCGATGTTCGCCGGCTTCCTGCAGGGCGCCCCGATCGCCTGGACCAGGGCCCTGACCTGCGACCTGGAGGTGCCGGCCGAGGCCGACTTCGTCATCGAGGGCTACGTCGACCCCGGCGAGCGCCGCAGTGAAGGGCCGTTCGGCGATCACACCGGTTTCTACACGCTGCCCGAGGAGTTCCCGGTCTTCCACGTGACCGCCATCACCTCGCGCCGCGACCCCGTCTACCCGTCGACCATCGTGGGCATCCCGCCGATGGAGGACAAGTGGCTGGGCTGGGCCACCGAGCGCCTGTTCCTGCCGCTGATGCAGAAGCCGCTGCCCGAGGTCGTCGACTACCACCTGCCGCCGGAGGCCTGCTTCCACAACCTGGCCATCGTGGCGATCCGCAAGCAGTACCCGGGGCACGCGCGCAAGGTCTGCCACGCGCTGTGGGGCATGGGCCAGATGATGTTCTGCAAGACCATCGTGGTGGTCGACGCGGACGTCGACGTCCACGACCCGCGCGAAGTCGTGTGGCGCGTGACCAACTCCATCGACCCCCGGCGCGACACGTTCTTCGTCGACGGTCCCGTCGACCACCTCGACCATGCCGTGAACGTGCAGTTCCTGGGCGGCAAGATGGGGATCGACGCCACCGCGAAGTGGGAGGGTGAGGACGGCTTCCGCCGCGAGTGGCCGCCGCTCGTGCGCATGGATGAGGAAGTGAAGCGCGATGTCGCGGAGCGCTGGCGCGACCTGCTGGCGCTGGCGGGGCGCGCGAAGTGAGTGAGGCCCGGCACTCCCGACGCGTCCCCGAAGGCGTCCACGAGCGCGGCCGCGACGGTGTCGTGCAGGACCCCGCCGCCCACGACCGCGTCGTGCGGTCGATGTTCGCGCGGATCGCGCGCATCTACGACTTCATGAACCACGCCCTGAGCTTCAACCGCGACCGCGCGTGGCGGCGCGACCTCGTGCGCGCGCTGGATCCCGGCACCGACCTGCTGGTGGACCTCTGCGCGGGCACGGGCGATCTGGGGCTCGCAGCCCTGCGCGGCGGCCGCTGCCGCCGGGTCGTGGCGGCCGACTTCACGCCCGCGATGCTGGCGGCCGGCCGCGGCAAGGGGCTCGGCGCGCAGATCCCCGCCGTGGCCGCCGACGCGCAGGCGCTCCCGCTGCGCGACGGCTGCGCCGACGCGGTCGCCGTCGGTTTCGGCGTGCGCAACCTGGCCGACCTGCGCCGCGGGCTGGCCGAGATGCGCCGGATCCTGCGGCCCGGCGGTCGCCTGCTGGTGCTCGACTTCTTCCGCGACGACCCGACCGCCGCGGGCGCGGACCGCGGCGCCGCCCGGCCGCTGCGCCGCGGGCTGGACCTGGCGCTGCCGCTGGCGGGCCGGCTGCTCGGCCGCGACCACGCCGCCTACGCCTACCTCGCCGCCAGCCGCGACCGCTTCGTGACCCCGGCGGAGTTCGCGGCGCTGCTCGGCGAGTTCGGCTTCCGGGACATCCTGGTACGCCGCCAGACCCTCGGGATCGCCCACCTGATCGGCGGGCGTCTCGGGACCACCGATTGAGGGGAGAGCCATGGACCGCGAACGGATCCCGCAGCCCCCGGTCACGGTCGCCTGGACCGGCGCCAGCGGCCTGGTCTACGGCGTGCGCCTGGTGGAGGTGCTGCTGGAGGCGGGCCGCGACGTGGCGCTGCTGCGCAGCGACGCCGTCGAGCAGACGGCGGCCGCCGAACTGGGCCGCACGCCGCGCGCGCTCATCGAGGAGCTGCGGTCGACGGCCGTCGCCCGCGGCGCAGCGCTGCACGAGTACGGCAAGCACGAGTTCTCCGCGCCGGTCGCCAGCGGCTCGGCGCCTTCGGGCGGCATGGCGGTGTGCCCCTGCTCGATGAGCACGCTGGCCCGCATCGCCACCGGCACCGGCGACGACCTGCTGCACCGCGCCGCCGACGTGCAGCTGAAGGAGCGGCGCCGCCTCGTGCTCGTGCCGCGCGAGACCCCCCTGGCGGTCCACCACCTCGAGCACATGGCCCGGCTCGCCGCCGCCGGCGCCGTCATCCTGCCGGCGATGCCCGGCTTCTACCACCGGCCGGCGACGGTGCGGGACCTCGTCGACTTCGTCGTGCAGCGCGTCTGCGACCAGCTGGGCGTCGCGGTCCGCCTCGCGCGGCCGTGGGGCGATGCGGGCGGGCCGGGGGAGACGGCGTGAGGGCGGGAGCCGCCGCGCCGCGCCGACGCGGCTGGAGCACCGCGGGCGACTACTTCGGGCTGGTGAAGTTCGAACACACCGTGTTCGCCCTGCCGTTCGCCCTGATCGCGCTGCTGGTCGCCACCGGCGGTCGCCCCTCGCGGCGCGTCCTGTTGGGCGTGCTGGTGGCGATGATCGCCGCGCGCAGCGCGGCGATGGCCTTCAACCGTCTCGCCGACCGCGACTACGACGCGCGCAACCCGCGCACGGCCGACCGCCATCTGCCCGCGGGCCGGATCGGCGTGGCCGGCGCGGTCACGTTCACGGCGGCGAGCGCGCTCATCTTCGTGCTGGCCGCCCGCACTCTCAACCCGCTGTGCTTCGCGCTCGCGCCGGTCGCGCTGACGGTGGTCCTCGGCTACTCCTACGCCAAGCGCTTCACGCCCTGGTCGCACCTGGTGCTGGGACTGGGCCTGGGCATCGCGCCGACGGGCGCGTGGCTGGCGGCCACGGGCCACTTCGCCGCGTTCCCGCTGTGGCTGTCGGCGGGCGTGATGCTCTGGGTCGGCGGATTCGACGCGATCTACGGCTGCCAGGACGTCGAGATCGACCGGCGCGAGGGGCTGCGCTCCCTGGCGGTCCGCTTCGGGGTGCCCGGCGCGCTGGGCATCGCCAAGGGGCTGCACGTGCTGGCCGTGCTGTGCCTCGCGATCGCCTTTCGCACGGCGCCGGCCTTCGGCGTGACGGCGGACCTGGGCCTGTGCGCGCGTCTGGGCCTGGTCGCGATGACGCTGCTGCTGATCTGGGAGCACCGACTGGTCAGGGGCGGGGACCTGCGCCGCATCGACCGGGCGTTCTTCACCATCAATTCCTGGATCGGGATGCTCCTGCTGCTCTTCGTCGCCTGCGACATCTACCTCGTGTGAGGGGGCGCCGCCCCCGTCCAGATTCCGACCTCCGTTGCTTCCGTATTGCTCACCTCCCGCACCGCAGGAAGGCATTCTGCGCCCTCCCGCGACACGACGGAACACGTCCGGTTCACGGAGATCCCAGGGCGGCGCGCCCCCTGAGATGCTCCGCCCGCACGGGGCTCTGATGATGTATCTATAACAATATCAATATGATACGCGAATGTCACTGCGGGGGTGCGACCGGGGCCCACGCCCCCCGCAGGCCGATCTCAGCTTCTTGCAAGGAAATCCTCAAGCGGGTATGCGCCTTGCCGATGGACTCCCGTGAATTCACCCCGGTCCGGACGTGCGGACCCGACATGAGCGCCCCCCCGCGAGGGCAAGTGAAAGGGATCTGGAATGAAGACTCGTTACAGCCTGCTGGCCGGCGTCCTGATGCTCGGCCTGGCCTCGTCCGCGATGGCGACCGCGACGATCGGCCTGTTCTTCGACACCGAGGGCAACACCGCCCAGCTCGTCGGCGAACCCGGATCGGTCTATGACGGCTACGTCCTGATCAACAACTCCGACCTGCTGATCGGCGGAGCGGCCTTCAAGATGGAGTCCGAGGGCGGCTTCATGATCGTCAGCGAGACCTGGGCCGACGGCCTGGTGTTCGGCACGCTGCTGACCGGCGCCGAGATCGGCCTCTACAACCCGATCGCGCAGTTCGGCGACGATCCCATCTCGATCTGCCACATCCAGGTGTTCTCGCCGACGATGATCGTGAACTCGCACCAGACCATCGTCGCCGACCCGGACTACGACACGCCCATGCTGGCGAACTCGTCGGCCATCCTGTTCCCGGCCGACGGCCTGACCTCGAGCATCACGCTGCGCCCGACGCCCGAGATCGGCGTGTTCTGGGACGAGGACGGCATCGAGACCGTGTCGACCCAGAACGGTGGCTTCACCGAGATCCACAACGCCTGGATCATGATCCGCAACGCCGAGATGATGGTCGGCGGCGCCGCCTTCAAGCTGGTCCTGGACCCGCGCATCATGATCCTGAGCGCGACCCCGGTCGATGGCCTGATCTTCGGCAGCCTGACGACCGGCGTGGAAATCGGCCTGTACAGCTACCTGCCCGTGTTCGGCACCGACCCGGGCCTGCTGTACACCTTGCAGATGACGACCTTCAACAACCTGATGGTCAACGCCGAGCTGCAGATCGTCAACCATCCCAACTACGACGCGCCCAAGGTGGCCGACAACAGCGCCGTGGCCTGGACCGCCAACGGCCTGACCTCGTACCTGACCATCCCGGTCGAGACCGAGGAAATGAGCTGGGGCCAGGTCAAGAGCCTGTACTAGCCGCAGCGTTCCCGCGGAGGGCGTGTCGGAATCCCCCCCAGGACGCGACGGACCTCCGCAAACCGGAAGCGGGAGAGGGCGACCTCTCCCGCTTCTGCGTCCGTCGCGGCCAGCCTCACTCCCGCGGGGGCTCGGGATCGCGTTTCACGACGTGGAACCCGTACGTCGTCTCCACCACGCCGGAGATCCCGCCGGGCGGCAGGGCGAACAGGGCCTCCTCGAAGGCGGCCTCCAGATTCCCCGGCTCCACGAGCCCGATCAGCCCGCACTCGAAGCGGCTCTGCTCGTCGTCGGAGTAGCGGGCGGCCAGCTCGCAGAAATCGGCGCCGGGCGCCTGCGCCTGGGCGGCGATCTCGCCGGCCAGGGTCTCTGCCTGGGTCCGGGAACGGGCGATCGTGCCGCTGTCGGCCCCCGACCCCTGCCAGCCGATCAGGACGTGGCGGGCCACGGCGCGCCGCACCGGCACCCGCATCAGCACGTGGAAGCCGGCTTCCGACTCGATGCAGGGGGCGATCCCGCCGACCTCCAGCTGCGTGAGCGTCATCTCCAGTGACAGGGGCAGGCGGCCGGGCTGCACGATCCCCAGGTCGCCGCCGTGGCGCGCCGTGCGGGCGTCGTCGGAGTAGCGGCGGGCCAGCTCCGCGAACGAGGCGCGGTTGTCGAGGATCTCGGCCGCCAGCCGCACGGCCAGGGTGCGCGCCTCGTCCGGCGTGCGCGTGACGCCGGGCAGCGCCGGGCGACCGTCGCGGTGGGCGATCAGGATGTGCGCGCCGGCGACCAGGGCCGATCGCGCGACGGAGTCGGCGGCGGCCGGCGCGGGTTGCCCGGTCCCGCGCGCCGCCTGTTCGCGGCCGCGCAGCAGCGCGAAGAGGGTCAGCGCGACGACGCCCGCCAGGGCCGTCACCAGCGCGATGCGGCGCAGGCTCATCGTTCGCCTTTCCGGTAGGGCCCGGCGCCCGTCGCGTGCAGGACCTTGCTCGCGAACAGGTGGTAGATCTGCAGCTCCCAGTTCACGATCCCCGCGCGCATGTGCAGGTGGCGCATGTAGGTCAGGAACTTCTCCCGCTCGGGCGGCTCGAGGCCGACCGCCGCCATGGCGGCGCCGAGGTGCTCGTACATCACGTCCAGCTCGTCCTGCGTCGGCAGCTTCGTGGAGCGGTGCGGGTGGTTGACGCGCATCTCGGGCCGTCGACTGGGCTCGCGGCGGGGCGCCGCGCAGGCCGCGCGCCAGGCGCGGCGCAGCTCGTAGCTCATGACCATCACGGCCTGCGAGAGGTTCAGGGACGGCTGCTCGGGCGCGGTGTCGATCGAACCGAGGTAGCGGCAGGCGTAGGCTTCCTCGTTGGTCAGCCCGGTGCGCTCGGTGCCGAACATCAGGGCCACCGGCCCCTCGGCGGCGTGCTCGATCAGCAGCGACGCCAGCTCGTGCGGCGCCATCAGGGCGCCCTTGCGCAGCTCGCGGGGCCGCGCGGTGGTGCCGGCCACCACCAGGCAGTCGCGCACCGCGGCCCGGTGGTCCAGCACGACCTGCGCGCCCTCGAGCACGTCCTCGGCGCCGTGCGCCAGCGCGCGGGCCCGCTCGCCGTAGGGGTCGTGCGGCGAGATCAGCACCAGGCGCGACAGGCCCATCGTCTTCATGGCGCGGGCCGTGGCGCCGACGTTGCGCGGCTCGGTGGTGCGGCTCAGCACGATGCGGACGTTGTCCAGCACCGCCTGGGCCGCGGGGTCGACGGGATCGTGGGGGAAGCGGGCCACGGGTTTCGTCCTCTGGGGGGATGGCTGGTCGTCCGTCCCCCCAATATCGTCCGCCGCGGGCCGCTTGTCACGCGCGGGAGCGGCTACTTCAGCAGGACGAGCTTGTGCGTCGCGACGACGCCCGCCGCCTCGAGCCTCGCCACGTAGACGCCCGAGGGAACCGAGCGGCCCTGCGCGTCGCGACCCGACCAGACGGCCGAACCGATCCCGGCGGGGCGCAGCCCGTCGACCAGGCGCGCCACTTCGCGGCCGGCGAGGTCGTGGACCGTCAGTTCGACCATCCCGGGGGCCTCGAGCGCGAACGACAGGGTCGTGCGCGGGTTGAACGGGTTCGGGTACGGGCTGGCGAAGCGCACCGGCCGAGGCGGACTCGCTTCGGGAGTCGCGGTGACGTCCGCCAGGCACTGACGCCGGGCCGTGACCACGCCGGCCTCGCCGCAGGCGACCATCACCAGGTCGCCGGCGGTGGCGATGCCGTAGGAGATCGGCGGCGCCGTCAGCCCGGCCACGAACGTCGGCGCCGTCGGCTGGGTGATGTCGATCACCTGCACGCTGCCGGTCTCCTCGGCCACGTAGGCGTAGCCGCCGGCCACCACGACGTCGCGCGCGATGTCCGGGGTGTCGTACGAGCCCACGACGTGCGGCGCGGCCGGGTCGCTCACGTCCACGATCAACAGGCCGGCCCAGTGGCCGGCGACGTAGACCAGCGGCCACCGCACCTCCAGGTCGACGGCGGCCTCGGGCAGGTCCAGGCTGCCGACGATCGCGGGCGACGCGGGATCGGCGACGTCGATGACGAACAGGCCGCTGTGCCCGTCGGCCACGTAGACGTAATCGCCGAAGCAGCCCACGCCCGTCGCCCAGTCGGGCGTGTCCACGGCGCCGACGACCTGTGGCAGCGCGGGATCGCTCACGTCGACGACGAACAGGCCGGCGGGTCCGCACCCCGCGTAGGCGTAGCCGCCGGCGACCGCCACGCCCAGGGTCTCGCCGGGCAGGTCGACCGCGCCGACGAGGGCCGGCGCCGACGGGTCGCCGACGTCGAAGACCTGCAGGCCGGAACCGAAGTCGGCCAAGTAGGCGTGGCCGTCGGCGACGTCCAGACCGTGGGCGAAGTCCGGCGTGTCGGCCGAGGCGACCAGGACGGGCGCCGACGGGTCGCCGACGTCCAGCACCTGCAGCCCGTCGTAGCCGTCGGCGACGAAGGCGTAGTCGCCGGCGAGCTCGACGGCGCGGGCGTCGCCGGGGATGTCGAGGGTGGCGAGGGTCGTCGGCAGGGTGGTGCCGAGGTTGAGGTCGGCGACGACGAGGCGGAATTCCCCGGTCCCGTAGCTGTGGGTCGCGTAGGCGCGGTCGCCTGCCACGTCGAGGTAAAGGAGGTAATTGGAAGTCGGCGCCCGGTCCATGATCATCGGCGCCGCCGGGTCGCTGACGTTCACGGCCACCAGGTCCATGCCTCCGGCCAGCCAGGCGATGCCGCCGGTCAGGTCGATGTCGGTCACGCACCGACCCGCATCGAGACTCGACACCTGGACTGGATGCGTGGGGTCTGTGGTGTCCATGATGAAGAAGTTCGGACCTTGGCTGTTGCCCGTACCGAGATACAGCCACGGCCCGTCGTTCGCGATTGCGGACAAGTACCGGATCCGGATCGACTCGACGATGCGCGGGAGGGCGGGGTCGCTCACGTCGATCACCTGCAGGCTCTCGGGCGAACTTTCGACGTAGGCATAATTGCCATGGATAACAGTCTCCAGGGCATCACAACGACCGGTGAGGGAACCGACGTTGAATGGGTTGACTGGATCGCTCACGTCGATGATCTGCAGGCCGTTCATGTCCGAGACATAAGCCAGATCGCCTTCGACCACGACTCGCGTGGCTGAGTAGGGTGTGTCGATCGATGATAACAGCGTCGGCGACAGCGGATCGGAGAGGTCAACGATGGCTAGGCCCGCGCCTCTGTCGGCGATGTAGGCCAGATCGCCTGCCACGAAGACGTACTCCGCCATGCCCGGCGTGTCGGCCGTCGCCACCACGGTAGGCGATGAGGCGACGGTGGTGTCGATGACGAGAAGCCCCGCATAACCGCCGCCGGCGAGCGCGTAGTTCTCGCCGAACGCCGTGACCCCGAAGATGCCCAACGAAGGGAACAGGAGCTGCCCGACGATCTGCGGATCCGCCGTCCGCCACCGCGCCAGCACCTGCAGCCCGCCGGTCTCGTCGATCAGCAAGACGTGGGCGTCCCCCAGCGCCACGGCCCGCGTGTCCCCCGGCGTGTCCAGGCCGAGCAGGACCTGCAGCGCAGCAGGATCGGCCGTCGAGACGGCGCAGGCGCCCCCGGTTCCCGCGGCGACCCAGCACAGGTCGATTTCCATGAGCAACGCGCGGGCCTGGCCCGGCACGCCGGTCACCTCGATCAGCACCGGCGCGGCGGGATCGGCGAGATCGTAGACCGCCACGCCCGCGGCGCCGCAGGCCACGAAGGCGCGGCCGCCGGCGATCGCGACGTCCTGCGGCGACTCGGGGGTCTCCGCCCAGCCGGCGAGCACGGGCGCGGACGGGTCGGCGAGGTCCACCGCCTGCAGTCTTCCTGACGCATCGGCGATGTAGGCCCAGGTCCCCGCCGCGGCTACGTTCAGCGCCCAGCCGGACGTGGCGACGGAGCCCAGCAGCGCGGGAGCCGCCGGATCGGAGACATCGACGATCAGCAGGCCCTGGTCGCCCGCGGCCACCAGCGCGCAGCCGCCGTCCAGGACCAGGTTCTCGCAGTAGCCGGGCAGGTCGAGCGAACCGGCGAGCGCCGGCGCGAGGGGGTCGCCCACGTCGACGATCTGCAGGCCCTCGTCGCCGCCGGCGACGTAGGCGAAGCCGTCGCGCGCGACGACCGCGATCGCGGCGCCGCCGGTGAAGAGGCTGCCGACGACCGCCGGCGCCAGCGGGTCGGCGACGTCGACCGCGTAGAGGCTGCCGTCGCCGCCCGCGACCCAGGCCGTCGCACCGACGATCGCGAGGTCGCGGGCGCCGTACCCCAGCGGCAGCGACGCCGTCCACCTCAGGTGCCGGGTGTCGTCGGGACAATCCCAGTCGATGGCCAGGACGTCGCCTGCCGCCGGGAGCAGGACGGCGAGCGCGACGGCGAACATCGTGAGGCGCGGCATGGCGGTACCTTCCCTCCGTGGAAGACCATGGGATCGGGTGATGGTCGGTGGATCCTCCCCGATGGCGGGGGCGGGTTCGTGCATGGCGCCGATGATACATGATCGCCTCGTCATGGGAAGAAAAACGCGATGCCGGCGACCGGCGCCGGCATCGCGATCCGACCCTCCCGGCATCGGCCCGGTCAGCCCGGCAGCCGGTACTTCACCGTCAGCGGGTACGTCGACCCCTTCGGGTAGTAGCGCCGCCAGTTCACGAACGAGGCGCCGTCGTGCTCGTGGACACGGACCTCGGGTTCGACCGAGACGACCTCGGCCCCCGGCGGCAGGCGCAGCAGGCGGCTGTAGAGGCGGTCTTCGGAGAAGTCGCCGGGGTAGGTGCAGGTCCACAGGTCGCCGTCGCTGACGGAGCTGCGCGGGCGGATCGTGCTGGTCGCCAGCTCGACGCTCTCGCCTGGCAGGACGGGCACCGCGAGCTCGACGATCACGCTCTGGACGTCGCTGCCCGGCCGGGGCTCGAAACGGTGGGCCAGCGCGTTGCCCCAGGGGTCCACGACCTTCAGCGTGCGGAACGTCTCCATCTCGTGGGGGGCGACGCCCCACTCGACGCGGGTCTGAAGCGCGCGGCCGCCGTTCTCGACGTGGATGGTGTTCCAGGTCTCGGCGATGCCGTCGGCGCGCAGGACCTCGTAGCAGGAGGAGCGCACCAGGCGCGTCTCCCCGGGCCGCGGCAGCTCGCGGTGGCCGTCGACTTCGCGGATCTGGCTGCCCTCCAGCTCGAAGAGCGCGTCGTCGGTCTGCAGCAGGTACGTGGCGTCGTCGATCGGCCTCAGCGTGCCGGTGAGCGTGCGGCCGTCGGCCAGCCGCACCTCGGCGGCGCCGCAGCACGAGGTCGCCAGGATCAGGAGCAGGGCCGCCATCGCGGCGACTCGTCGTGTCTCGAGCATCGTGGTCATCGTCTCGCCTCCTAGAACGGGCTGTCGCCGAGATTCAGGGTCTCCGTCGCGAGCGCGGTCGCCGGTCCCACGTCGCCGCCGTCGAGCACCAGCGTGACGGCGGCGGGACGCAGCGTCGCATCGCCGTCGCCGAGACGCTGCAGGAGCGGTGGCGCGATCAGCAGCACCGCCAGCACGGCGGCCGCCGCCCAGGCGAGCGGCCGCAGCAGGAGCGGCAACGCCACCGGCACGGGCGCGGCCAGGACCCGCCGCCGCAGGTCGTCCGGCGTGTGGTCGCCCGCCAGGGCTTCCCGCCACGCTGACCGCTCCCGCGTCCGCCGCGCCGACTCCGCCCGACAGGCGGCGCACCCGTCCAGGTGCGTGGCCAGGGCGTCGGCCTGCACGCCATCGAGCTCGCCGTCGACGCGAGCGGTCAGCAGTTCCCGCGCGTCCTCACAACGCATGACCCATCCTCTCGAGTTCGCGGCGCAGGTCCTGCACCGCGTGGTGCTTGCGCGAGGCGACGGTGCCCGGCGGGATGCCCAGGGCTTCGGCGATCTCCGCGTAACGCAGCCCTTCCACTTCCGACAGCAGGAAAACCGCACGGTGCTCCTCGTCCAGCAGGCCGAGGGCCCGGTCCAGGGCTTCGCGCAGCTCGGTGGTGTGCAGGGGGGCGTCGGTCGGGGTCGGCGGGGCGGGATCGGCGGCCAGGTGCGGCGCCGCGTCTCGCCGCGTGCGCAGCCGCCGCCAGTGGTCGACCGCCGCGTGGCGCGCGCAGGCGAAGACGTAGGCCGCCGTCGGCAGGCCGTCGTCCCCCGCGGGAGCAGACCGCCGCAGCCGCAGGAAGGTGTCGTGCGTCAGGTCGCGGGCGAGGTCCTCGTCCCGCAACAGGCCGTGCAGGAAACGGTGCACCCGGTCGAGATCCCGCTCGACCAGCCGCGCGAACCCGTCGTCCCGTACCTGCGCCACGCCACCCTCCCGTTCCCGAGGTTACCCGTGCCGGGCACCGTCGTCACGACAGGATGACGTTCGGGGGGGGCGTTTCTTCACCGGTAGGAGTGAAAAGGCGAAAACGCGCGGCCGCGTCAGCGTGCCGTCAGCGCGTACCGCGCCGCCAGCAGCAGCAGCAGCGCGATGATGGCGGCCCACAGCAGCCAGCTGTTGCGGCGCCGCGCGTGCTTGCGGCGGAACCGCAGGGGGCGCGACTCGCCGTGCCCGTCGTCGCTCATGGCCGCTCCGATCGGCGCCTACCGCGCCAGGACCGCCTTGGTGATGTTCACGAACCCGCCCCCCGCCGCCCGCACGAGGTAGACGCCGCTGGCGGCGGCGCGCCCCCCGTCGTTGCGGCCGTCCCAGGCCAGGGCGTGGGGACCGGCGGCCAGGTCGCCCTCGTGCAGCGTGCGCACCAGGCGTCCCTGCAGGTCGTAGACGGCCACGCGGGCGGGCCCCTCGGCCGGCAGCGTGAAGGCGATGCTCGTCTGCGGGTTGAACGGGTTGGGCCGCACCCGCAGGTCGAGGCCCGGGTTGAGCGGCAGCTCGCCGACCGCGGTGGCGTCGGAGGCCAGCAGCCAGGCGCTGGCGTTCAGGAAGAACTCGCGGTTGTCCGAGCCGGCCTCGGTCCAGTTGTTCTCGTGGGATTCGCTGTCGGTGCCGTCGGCGGTGCTCGAGGAGTCGCCGTAGCCCACGATCTTGCCCTGACCGTAGCGCGACCAGGCGGCGACGTGGGGCGAGCCCTCGTTCTTGCTGATCAGGGCGCCCACGTCCGAGAGGTGGGGGTTGGCGGTCGGCCACAGGCTCATCACGTTGCCGACGTGGTAGATGACGGCCGCCACCTCGCCGTAGGGGCCGTGGATCACCGGGTTGGCCGGGTCGTCGTTCACGTTGGCGAAGGTGCCGGTGATCGCGTTGTTGCCCTCGTCCTTCACGTGGAAGTGCAGACCGAAGAGGGCGCCGCAGAAGGTCTCGGTGTCGTTGGTCGGGGGCACCGTGATGTGCGGCACGGAGTAGCCGCCGAAGATGCTGGGGCTGTCCCAGCCGTCGCCGTCGCGGTCGCTGCCGTTGTGGTCGGCCACCACGAAGAGCGAGCCGCCGGCGAAGACGAACTGGCGCACGGCCTCGATCTCGGCCGCCGTGAACGGGGCCTGCGGCTCCGGGATCACCAGCAGGTCGACGTCGGCCAGCTGGGCCGCCGTGATCGCCGAGGTGTTGCTGCGGATGGTGTTGCCGGCGAGCCAGAGCTCGTAGCCCCAGCTCGACAGCTGGCCGCTCCAGGAGGTTTCGCTCGTCGGGGTGGCCGGCAGCGGGTTGGGATGGTTGTCGTCCACGCGCCAGTTGCCGTTGGAGCCGGCGTCCTGGGCGTGCATGTGGTCGAAGAGGACGACCTTGCCGCCGACCACGACGCCCTCGATCGCGACGGAGAAGTAGCCCGCCGGGGCGTTGGCCGGGTTCAGGGACTCGGCGCCCTCGTCGTCCCGCGCCCAGACGTAGTACTGCAGGACCGTGTTGCCGACCTGGTTCGCGAAGGTCGCGGCGTACTGGCCGCCGCCCTGGGCGGTCATGACCGTGGGCAGGAACGAGCCGGCGCCCGTGCGCGACCAGCACCAGACCACGTCGACGGCGCCGTCGGCGTCGGTGACCGTCGCGGTGATCGTGACGTCGTCGCCGTCGGACGGGGCGACGGGTGCGTGCTGGATCGACGAGATGACGGGGTGCTGGTTCGAGGTGCCGGTCGAGCCGTCGTAGTACAGCTCGATGTACTCGTAGGCGTAGCTGGCGGGGTTGTTCGCTTCGCTGATCACCAGGCCCGACATCACGGCGTCGGGAGCCTCCACACCGGAGCCCGGGGTCGGGGCGGTGTTGATGACGGTCCAGGGCGATGCCTCGGGATCCAGCCGGTGGTAGGCGCGCACCTCGTTGGTGAGCGCGGGGGTAGGCCCGTCCTCGACGCCGTTCGCCGCGTTCCTCAGGGTGTACGTCTCGTCCCCGTTGATGAAGGGGAACGTGGCCGCCGAGTTCAGGAACACCACGTTGCTGCCGAGGGTGACCCCGTAGTAGGTCGCGAACGCGGCCGCGGTCGCGTCGCGCGCCACGATGAGGTAACCGCCCGCCGGCACCACGGTGCCGGCCGGGATCGTGTAGGTCTGGGCGGAGTTCGCCTGTTCGAGCTTCCAGCCGCCGACATCCAGGCTCTGGGCCAGGCAGGGTGCGGCGAACAGCAACAGGGCGGCGAGCGCGAGCAGTGGGCGAAAGCGGGTCATCGGGTACGTCCTTCGGGTGAGGATCCGGGCAGGCGGATGCCGGGTCTGACTATTGGGGCGGCGGGCGAATCCGCCCCAAAGTTGATTAATGATAACACATTGAGAACCAGAATACAAAATCGGATCGTTCCGATGGGGCTCTGGACACCCGCCGCCGCCGTGGTACGATCCTCGCGGTCGCCCACGAAGGAGCCACGGCGATGAAAACGACAGCCCTCGCCTGCACGGTCCTGTTCCTCGCGGCCGCGGCCGCGGCCGGCCCCGCAGCACCCGCCAAGACGCGGCTCGCGGCGCCGGGGACGCCGACCGCCGTCCCGCGCATCGGCGGCGACACCATCGAGACCGCCGTGGGCATCTTCACGCTGCCCTACGCCGACACGGGCTCCACCGCCGGTGCGAACAACGACTACGACGAGATCTGCCCCTGGGACGGCAGCGATTCGCCGGACGTGGTCTACGCCATCAAGCAGTCGTTCGACACGTACGTCGCAATCGACCTCTGCGGCTCGGGCTACGACACCCGCGTTTTCGTCTACGACTACCTGCGGAACCTGGTGGCCTGCAACGACGACAACCCCTACGCGGAAACGCCGTGCAGCGGGCTGGACTCGCGGATCGACGTCCTGCTGCTCGAGGCTGGCATCCCCTACTACATCATCATCGACGGCTACGGCGGCAACAGCGGCGACTACGCCCTGTCGGTGTCCGTCACCGACAGCCCCGAGCTGGACTGCCCCGACGGCGCCCAGGTCGAAGGCGAGCCGCCGATGGTGTACGGGATCGACGACGCGTACAACTGCGGCTGCTTCTGCGCGAACCCGCCGGCCCGCTTCCAGAAGCTCGGCATCGACCCCGCCGGCACGACCTTCGCCTGCTTCCGCTCCGGCTGGAACGGCATCCCCGGCGGCAGCGCGCGCGAATTCGATTGGATCGCGACCGCCGTCGGTCCAGACGGGCAGCTCCACTGCGAACTGGTGACGGAGTGGCCATCGGAGCTCGTCGTGCTGGCGACCAGCTGCGAGTTCGCCGAGTACTACGGCTTCGTCGCGGCGGTACCAGGCGAGGTCGCCGTGCTGGACATCCCGCTCGCCCCGGGCACGCCGGTGTGGATCGTGCTGTCCCCGTCGCCCGAAGTCGATCCCGGCTTCATCCTGCCCCTGGAGTACGACCTCCACCTGACCGTGACGGGCCAGGCGACGACCACGGCGAACGAGGCGTCGAGCTGGGGTGAGATCAAGGCCGCGTACCGGTAGGTCCGGCCGGGCCACTCGGTATCGCTGGACCCCGTTACACCGACGGCCGGGATCGGGCTGTTCGTTCGCCAGGGACCATCTCGAACAGGAGAGAACGATGCATGCGAAGCTGCTGCTGCCCGCCCTGCTGCTGATCGGCGCGGCCATGGCCGCCCCGGCCGCCGCCGACCCGTTCTCCGCCAAGCCCCGCCACGGCGGCGGACCGACCGCCCCCGCGCCCGCCTCGTCGCGGGTCGGCGGCGACACGATGGCGACCGCCGTGGAGATCCTCTCGCTGCCGTACTCGGACAGCGGCACGACGCTCGGCGCCGTCGACGACTACGACGAGGCCTGCCCCTTCGAAGGCAGCCAGTCGCCCGACGTGGTCTACACCTACACGCCGACTTCGAGCGGCCCGATCTCGATCGACCTCTGCCACTCGGACTACGACACCAAGGTCTTCGTCTACGACGACACCGGCGAGGTCGTCGCGTGCAGCGACGATTTCTACATGCCGGGCGATCCGGCCTGCCTGCCGTTCGCGTCGAAGATCGAATTTCTCGAACTCTCGGGCCTGACGACCTACTACATCGTGATCGACGGCTACGACGACGACGCCGGCGACTACGTGCTCGACGTCGACGCGGCTTCGTTCTACGACATGGACTGCCCGCCCGGCATCCGGGCCGAGGGGGAGCCCCCCCTGGCGAACGGCACGCAGGACCTCTACAACAGCGGCTGCAACACCTCGTCGTTGCTCTTCCAGGAGCTGGCCGGCGGTCTCGACGGAGCCGTCCACATGTGCGTGAAGTCCGGCTGGCGCATCGGGACCGACGGGCTCGACTTCGACACCGACTGGCTGGAAGTGACGGTGGGACCGGAAGGATCGCTGCACTGCGAGTTCGACGCCGACTGGACGACCTCCGTCCTGGCGCTGATGTCCGACGACTGCTCCGACCCGGATATCCTGGCCACGGCGCACGGCGGCCGCGGCGAACCCGGCAGCTTCGACGTGGCTGTGGATCCCGGCACGGTCGTCCGGCTGTACATCCTGCCGGCCAGTGCGATGTCGCCCACCGGCGCCACGCCCTACGAGTACGAGATCGACCTGTTGGTGACGGGCCTCCAACCGACGGCCGCGGCGAACGAGGATCGGAGCTGGGGGGCGGTCAAGAGCCTGTATCGGTGAGTGTTTGAACCCGGCAGGCACACGCGCGGGAGGGGACGGCGGCCGGCCCCTCCCGCGCTTCGTTTCAGCGCGCCAGTTCGCCGAGCACCTCGACGTGCCCCGTCATCGGGAACATGTCGATCACCCGCGCCCTCTTCAGCGCATAGCCTCCCTCGCCCAGCGTCTTGACGTCCCGGGCGAAGGTCGCCGGATCGCAGCTCATGTACAGCACGCGCGCGGGGCCGAATGCGGCGAGGTCCTTCGCCACCTGCTCGCCCAGACCGGTGCGCGGCGGGTCGACGACGACCGTCGTGGTGGCCCAGTCGAGCGCTCCGGCGGGATCGCCCGGGTTGCCGGGCTGGTCGGCGGGATCGCCGGTCTTCCAGGACAGGACGGCCCGCTCGACCGGGGTGTCGATCACGGCGGTGCGGGTGGCGGCGGCGCGGTCCCGCTTGACGTTGTTGCGGGCGTCGCGGACCGCGCCCGCGTCGCTCTCGACGGCCAGGATGCGCGCGAAACGGTCGTCCAGCGCCAGGCTGAACAGCCCGACGCCGGCGTAGAGGTCCAGCAGCGCGGCGCCCGGCGCCGCGGCGGTGACGCCTGCCTCGTCCAGCCAGCCGCGGACGAGCGCGACGGCAGCCTCGGTCTCCCGGTAGTTCGTCTGGAAGAAGCTCGTGGCGTGCACGCGGTAGGTGCGGTCGGCGAGCTGGATCACCAGGTGGTCGCGGCCCCACAGGGGCCGGTTGTTGTAGAGGATGCCCAGGCACTTCGGGTGCGGCGCCTCGCCGTCGGGCAGCTTCTTGAGCACCGCCTTGAGCATCCGCGCGCGGCCCGGCTCGCCGAACAGCGACACCAGGAAGCGGTCCTGGTGGTCCAGGCGCACCACGATCTGGTCCGCTGGCGGCAACGTGACCACGAAGGGCAGGATGTCGTCGTTGAAGGCGTCCGGCATCAGGCCGTGCCGCTCGATCGGCAGGACCTCGTGGCTGTCGTGGCGGAGCATGCCGTACGGCCCGGCCGGGGTCCGCCACAGGCGGACCTTGTTGCGGTACCCCAGCGCGGGACCGGCGGGCAGCGGCCCCTCGAGGCGGTCGCCGAGATCGAGCCCGGCGATCCGGGCCAGGCAGTCGCGCACGATCTCCGTCTTGGCCCGCAACTGGGCCTCCACCGACAGGTGCTGCAGATCACAGCCCGACAGCGACCCGAGTTCGCCCAGCGGCGGCTCGACGCGGTCGGTCGACGGGACGAGCACCTCGACCAGCTCGGCCTCGACGAAGCCCTTGCGCCGGCGCGTCACCCGGGCGCGCACCCGGTCGCCCGCCGCGGTGCCGGACACGAAAGCGGCCTGCCCGTCGGAGCTGCGACCCAGGCCGGCCCCGCCGGTGACCAGCTTCGCGATGGCGGTTTCGAAAACGTCGCCCACGTTCAGGGCGGCGGGCGTGGGGACGCCGGGGGGGGGCGGGGTGTGCTGGTCGTTCATTTGGGATCCTTGGAAATGGTGAGAAGGCCCCCCAAACTAGCACCCGCCCCCCCCACATCCAAGGGTTGTGCCGCGGAGATTGTGTTCTGGGTTTGAGAGCCGCGATTACTCCCGTATTATGGTGAAATATAGATAAATATATATATATATTTGAACCATAATAGCTGAGACACATTTTCGACGGCACAACCGGATGACAGAGGCGGAGTGGGAGGGTAGACTGCCCGACATGTTGCAGAGCCCCCCCCACCGCCCTTCCCCCATCACCCTCCTGCTCCTGCTGGCAGGTCTGCTCCTGCTGGCTCCCGGCTGCGCCCCCCATCGCCGCGGCCAGTTGCCGCCGCTCAGCGACCAGCCCGTGGCCCGGCCCGAGAGCGATCGGCCCGACCGGTCGCGCCCCGGCCGCGAGCGGGCGCAGGGCGGGTCGCGGCGGCCGCCCGCGGGCATGCCGCAGGGGACGCCGGCCGACACCCTGGCCGGGGCGGCGGCGGCGCCGGAGGCCGGGGCCGTGACTGCGGACGGTCTGGAGGTCTGCCGGCTGGCCATGGAGCACCTGGGCACGCCCTACCGTTACGGGGGCTCGACGGCCAAGGGGTTCGACTGCAGCGGGTTCGCGCGGTTCATCTACAAGAAGGTCGGGGTCGAGCTGCCGCGGTCGTCGGTCGAGCAGGCGCGCTACGCCCATCACGTGGCGAAGGACGAGCTGCGCGTGGGCGACCTGCTCTGCTTCAACAACGGGCGGGGGCGGATCTCGCACGTGGGGATCTACATCGGGCACGGGGATTTCATCCACTCGACGTCCACGGGGGGGCGCGTGCAGATCGACAGCCTGGACGAACCCTGGTGGACCAAGAGCCTCGAGACGATCCGGCGCGTGCTGCCGGACTGAGCGGGGATCAGGCTTCCGGCTCCGCGGCGACGCGGCCCTGCGGGCCGATCCGCAGCTTGGTCGAGGTGTGCAGGGCCTCGTTCACCGCCTCGTCCAGGCCGATCCGTTCCGACAGCTCCAGCAGGTGCACGGCGCGGGCGTTGAGCACCGGCCGCGGCGAGCGGATCGAGCAGCAGTCGCGGTGCGGCTCGATGGAGATGTCGTAGACGCCGATGCGGCGGCTCAGCGCGGTGATCTCGAGCTTGTCCATGCCGATCAGCGGCCGCAGGATCGGCAGCCGGATGTCCGGGGTGATCGCCGCGAGGTTGGGCAGGGTCTGGCTGGCGACCTGGCCGACGCTGTCGCCGGCGATCACCGCCTGGCAGTTCTCCCGCCGCGCGAAGCGCACCGCCGTCTTGAACATGTAGCGCCGGAACAGCACCATGTCGTAGGCGTCCTCGACCGCGCCCACGGCGCGCGCCTCGTACGGGTAGGACGGCACCAGGTGCAGCACCAGCGGCTGGGGGGCGTAGCCGGCCAGGACGGCGACCAGGCGCTCGATCTTGGCGGAGTCGGCCTCGGCGACGCCGCGCCCCGGGTAGAAGTGCACGAACTCGGGGCGGCAGCCCCGCCGCATCATCATCCAGGCCGCCACCGGCGAGTCGATCCCCCCCGACATCAGGACCGTGACGCGGCCGCTGGAGCCGACGGGCAGGCCGCCGCAGCCGGGCAGCTTCTGCGCGAAGATCAGGATCTCCCGCTTCATCACCAGCACGTGGACCGTGAACTCGGGAGCGTGGAGGTCCACGGGCAGGGCGGTCGCCATGACGATCGCGGCGCCCAGGCGCGCGCTGATCTGCGGCGAGGGCACCGGGAACGCCCGGTCGGAGCGGCGCGTGTCCACCTTGAAGGTGCGGGCGCCGCCCGCCTCGCGGCGGGTCATCGCGGCGGCGATCGCGCCGGCGTGGTCCAGGTCGGCCTCGTCGTCGCCGGTGCGCGCCACCGACGCGGCCAGCGACAGGTTCTGGATGCCGGGCACCCGCTGCAGCTTCGCGGCGGCGCGCAGCGCGGCGGCCGGGTCGCCCAGGCGCAGCAGCAGGCGGCTCTCGATGTGGTTGATGGCGACCACGGGCTCGCCGCGCAATTGCGCCATCATGTTGTTGCGCAGGCGCAGCAGGAACAGGTGGCGGTTCTTGCCCTTCAGGGCGATCTCCGCGTAGTGGGCGCTGATGACCGTACGGTCGCCGTCGGTCGGGAGGCTGTCGTGCACGGGGTCTCCGTCGACGAGGGATGGGAGCCGGGGGCCGCGGGTCAGCCCCAAGGATGCGCCCCGCGCGGGCGATGTCAACGGGCGAGGGTGATCTTGACGGTGCGGCGGTCCGCCCCGGTCCCGTCCCGGGGGCTGCTGACGAGGGTGGCGAAGTAGACGCCGGCCGGGCAGGCGCGCCCGTCCCGGTCGTGACCGTCCCAGATCGCGGAGCGTTCGCCGGCGGGAGCGGGGGGCAGGCTGTGCTCGTGGACGAGGCGGCCGCGGAGGTCGTGGATCTCGAGGCGGTCGCTGCTCTCGGTGGCGGTCCGCCAGCGCAGGACGCCGCGGCCGTGGAAGGGGTTGGGCAAGGGGGGCTGCAGGGTCAGGCCCGGACTCGCGCCGCTGTCGCCCACCGCGACGATGACGTCGGCGGAGTGCAGCAGCCATCCGTTGGGATCGACCGTCACTGCGGTCACCGCGGCGCTGACGGGCAGCCGGAAGTCCATGACCCGCCGGTCCACCCACAGGGTCACCAGGGTGTCCCCGGCGGCCGTGGCGAGCGTCAGGTCCAGCGGGAAGATGAAGGGGGCGTCGCCGGTCAGGGGATCCGGTGGCTGGGTCTGGTGCAGGTCGATGTGCAGCACGTTGTGCCCGGGCTCCGTCTCGTAGAGCCAGGACAGGGACAGCTCGGGGTGGGTGGTGCGCAGGAGCCACTGGTCGAAGAACCAGTCGAGCTGCCGGCGGCTGGTGCGCTCGCACGAGCTGACGAAGTCCGCGGTGGACACCGTCGTGTGGGTGTGGTCGCGGTTCGTGATGTAATCGCGCAGGCAGTCGAAGAACATCTGGTCGCCGAGCACCCGCCGCAACATGTGCAGCACCCAGGCGCCCTTGTGGTAGACCAGATTATCGAAGTAGTACCAGGGATCCGCGACGCCGGCTTCCCGCAGCAGGGGGGTGTCCCACCACGTGAAGATGCTGCGGGCCTTCATGAACCACTTCAGGGCGTTCGGGCCGGAGTTGTGCTCGCGCCACAGGCCCTCGACGTAGGTCGCGAAACCCTCGTTCAGCCAGATGTGGGTCCAGTCGGCGCAGGTGACCTTGTTGCCGAACCACTGGTGGGACAGCTCGTGCATGACGATGGTGTCGAAGAAGTGGTCGCCGCGCACGAAGTGCGAGCCGTACGAGGTGGCCGTGGGGTGCTCCATGGCGCCTTGCCACTCGAACAGGGCCATGCCGTACTTCTCGTGCGGGTAGGGGTAGGCTCCGAACTTCTCCTCGCAGAAGGCCATCATGTCGCCGAGGTTGTCGAAATCGACGAGGGCTTCCTCGACGAGGTCGGGATAGACGAAATGGGTCAGCTGGAGGTTGCCGTCCAGGCCGCGGTAGGTCTCCTGCAGCACGACGTAGTCGCTGACGGCGACCGACAGGTGGTAGGTGCTGATGGGCTGCGCCTCGCGCCAGCAGAAAAGGTCGGTCGTCGCGTCGTTGCGATCCGGCAGGGGCGAGCCGGGCGGGGATGCGGCGGCGGCGCCGTTCAGGTAGGGATGCGGCGGCGGCTCGGCCAGCGGCGCGCCGTTGGAGACGCCGATCAGGCCCGCGGGCACCGTCAGCATGATGTCGCAGGTGGCCTTGTCCAGGGGGTAGTCCTTGCACGGCCACCAGGAGCGGGCGCTCCAGGGTTCGCTGAGGCTGGCGGCGATCGGCCCGCCGCCGGGCCGCGTCTTGAACTGGAAGCCGAAGAGCCCGTCGGGTTGCGGCGCGCCGTCGAACGTCACCAGGACGGTCAGCGTGTCGCCGGGCGAGACGGGCGTCGCCAGTTGCGTGCGCAGCAGGTCGCCGTCGCGCTCCCAGGCCAGCGGGGTGAACGTCCCGTCGATCGCGCCGACGGTGCCGACGCCCATTCCGGCGACGTAGTCCAGGACCAGTTCGCCGACGCCGGGCTCGACCGGCGTGAAGGTGATGAGGCAGGCACCGTTCAGGGTTTCCTGCGCGATGTCCACGCCGAGGTACAGCACGTAGTGCAGGACGTCGATCGCGGCCTGCTCGGGCGTCATCTCGGTCATCCGGCCGGCGGCGGCGGCGGCGGCCAGGGCCCGCGCCTTGCCTTCGTACGCCCAGGAGTCGGGACTCTGGTCAGTCAGGATGTGATCGTCCAGGGCCTTTTCGGCGGCGGGCGCGGCGAAGCCCGCGACGGGCGACAGGAGCGCGACGCACAGCAAGGTGGCGATCAGGCCGGTGTATGTCTTGGGCGATGTGTGCATTTCAGAGTTGCGGTCGCAAAGAACCCAGTTGTCTCCTCGAGTTGTCTGGCTCACAATGCAGGATGCCGCGCCCGACGCGCCAAGGGGCAATGCTAATACACTCATGCAGCTTTCGCACCTGCGGGAATCCGCGACCAGGTTTCCGGCCGGGTGCCGCCGGGAGGAACCGATGCCGGACGTCCGCGCCCTTTCCCTCGATCTGACGGGCCTGGAGCCCTTCCTCGACCGCGGCGCGATCGACGCCTGCGGCGACCGCGTGCGGACGATCGGCGCGGAACTGGCCCGCCGCGAGGGTCCCGGCGCCGATTTCCTGGGTTGGCTCGACCTGCCGCGCACCGCGGCCGGCCCCGACCTGGACCGTCTGCGGGACGCCGCCGAGGCGGCCAGGGGCGACGGCGACGTCGTGGTGGTGATCGGCATCGGCGGTTCCTATCTGGGGGCCGAAGCCGTCCTGCATGCCCTGACCGACCGCACGTCCGGACCCGAGATCCTGTTCGCCGGCACGCACCTGTGCGCCGCCGGCCTGCGCCGCCTGCTGCGGCGCATCGAGGGACGCGACGTGCGGCTGTGCGTGATCTCCAAGTCCGGTACAACACTGGAGCCGGCCGTTTCGTTCCGCCTGTTCCGCGCCGCGCTGCAGGAGCGCTACGGCCGCGAGGGCGAGCGCCGCCGCATCACCGCGATCACCGACGCCTCGCGCGGCGCCCTGCGCGCCCTGGCCGACGCCGAGGGCTGGGACACCTATGTGATCCCCGACGACGTGGGCGGTCGCTTCTCGGTGCTGACCCCGGTGGGCCTGTGGCCGCTGGCGGTCGCCGGGCTGGACGTCCGCCGCCTGCTGGACGGGGCCGCCGCCATGGCGGCGACCTGCGAGAACCCCGTGCTCGCCGACAACCCCGCCCACCTCTACGCCGTGGCGCGCCACCGGCTCTACGAGGCCGGTTTCACGACCGAGGTGCTCAGCACCTTCCACAGCGACCTCGGGCCGCTGCAGGAGTGGTGGAAGCAGCTCTTCGGCGAGAGCGAGGGCAAGCAGGGCCGCGGCATCTTCCCGGCGTCGTGCCGCTTCACGACCGACCTGCACAGCCTCGGCCAGTACCTGCAGGACGGCCGCCGCGAGCTGTTCGAGACCTTCCTGACCGTACGCGAGACCGACTCCACGCTGGTCGTGCCGGCCTCGGCGGATCGCGGCGACGGCCTCGGTTACCTCGAGGGCCGCTCCCTGGACGACATCAACGCCCGGGCTTTCGCCGGCACGCGCGCCGCCCACCGCGAGGGGGGGCTGCCGACCATCGGCATGGAACTGGCGACGCTGGACGAGTGGAGCGTCGGCGGGCTGCTCTTCTTCTTCGAGAAGGCCGTGGCGGTCAGCGGGCGCCTGCTGGGGGTGAACCCCTTCGACCAGCCCGGTGTCGAGGCCTACAAGCGCGAGATGTTCCGGCTGCTGGGCAAGCCCGCCTGAAGCGGGGCGCGGACCGGCGGCCGCGCCCCATCCGTCACCGGATCCTCACCGGTACATGCTCTTGATGGCGCCCCAGCTCGTCGGCTCGTCGGCGACCGCGCCGCAGTCGCAGGTCGTCGCGCAGAGGTTCACCGGCGTCACGACGCCGCCGCAGTTGAAGTTGAGCGCGAAGCAGCAGACCGCGCCGAAGGCCACGGTCGCGTCGGCCGACACGGCGATGTGCCCGCTCCAGCCCGGCGGCACCGGGTTGGGCGCCGGCGACAGGTCCTCGTTCACCAGCGCCACGTTCCAGCCGGCGCACACGCCGGCGAACCACCAGCCGGCCCACCCCGGGCACATCGTGACCACATGGATGTAGGAGTGGCCGAAGCCCGGGCAGACCAGCAGATTGCCGAAGTGGGCGTTGACCTGGCCGCCGGGGAGGCCGTTGAAGAACCAGATGATGTCCACGTTGCCGTCCCAGTGATCGTCGGGCCCGCAGTAGTCCTTGTTCCCGGTCGGCATGAGCCAGGGCAGGTTCTCGGCGGCCGAGGGGGGCAGTTCCTCCCGCGGGGCATCCAGGAACACGTCGAAGAAGCTGTCCGGCAGGATGGGCGGCACATCGAAGGTGCCGATGACGCCGAAGTCGGGCAGGAAGGCGCCGTACTCCTGCGAGAAGAGTTCGCCCGTCGCCGTTCCGGTGGTCTGGGTGCCCGCGTTGTGGAACCGGATGTGGAAGGCGACCATGGCGCCCTGCGTCTCCCACTCGACGAGGGCGACCTCGAGGCCGCCCTGCGCCGCGGCGGTCGCGGGCGGCAGCAGGACCGCGGCCGCGACCAGGCAGAGAACGGCACATAGCTTGTGGTACATGTTCGACCCCCTTGCAGCTTGACCGCGGCCGACCGGCGACCTTCGCCGGCCGGCAAGAGCCGCCGGGCGTCCCTCCCTCGGACGCGCCGCCGGCGTCGAACTCCACCCGTGTGCAACGGCCGGTGCGGAACGCGCGGAAGCGCCGCGTGTCCGCGTCGCAGGCGGGGAGGAGTCAGAGTCTCGGAGACGGAGGCTCGGGAGCGAGGAGCGAGGGCGCGCGGCCGGTGCGAGGGCGGGGCTGGTCTGGCTCCGCAGCCCTCGAGGGGACGACACTAGCGCCGGGCGGGGAGCGCCGTCAACGGGGCCGGCGGCCTCGCGGACAGACTCTTGTGGTCCAAGGGGTTGCCGGCCCGTTCGTCGTCGCCGCCGCCCCGCCGGAACGCCGCGCCCGCCCGCGTCCGTCTGCGACCTGACAAACCCGCCGCGCCGCGCTACATTTCGCCGGCACCGAGCACACCCACGCGAAGGGAACCCGACCATGTCCAGCCAGATCCGCCCGCACGGCAGCGACCGCCTGATGCCTCTGCTCCTGGAAGGCGCCGCCCGCGACGCCGAACTGAAGCGGGCCGCCGGCCTGCCGCAGGTCGTCATCAGCAGCCGCGAGGCCGGCGACCTGATCATGCTGGGCATCGGCGGCTTCACGCCGCTGACCGGGTTCATGGGCAAGGCCGACTGGGAGGGCGTCTGCCGCGACATGAAGCTGCAGAGCGGCGTCTTCTGGCCGATCCCGATCACCCTGAGCGTGGACCGCGCCACGGCCGGCTCGCTGAAGAGCGGCGACGGCATCGCGCTGGTCGAGCCGGAGACGGGCGAGATCCTCGCCACCATGGAGGTGCGCGAGAAGTACGAGATCGACCGCGCCTTCGAGTGCGAGCGCGTCTTCCGCACCGTCGATGCCGAGCACCCGGGCGTCAAGATGGTCATGGAGCAGAAGGACGTGAACCTCGGCGGCCCGGTGAAGGTGCTGAGCGAGAGCACGTTCCCGGCCGAGTTCCCCGGCCTCTACATGCGCCCCGAGGAGAGCCGCCGCATCTTCGCCGAGCGCGGCTGGAAGACGATCGCCGCGCTGCAGCTGCGCAACCCCATGCACCGCAGCCACGAGTATTTGGCCAAGATCGCGCTGGAGATCAACGACGGCGTCTTCATCCACCAGCTGGTGGGCAACCTGAAGCCGGGCGACATCCCCGCCGACGTGCGCGCGAAGTGCATCGACGCGCTGGTCGACGGGTACTTCCTGAAGGAGAGCGTCCTGCAGGGCGGCTACCCGCTGGACATGCGCTACGCCGGGCCGCGCGAGGGCCTGCTGCACGGCCTGTTCCGCCAGAACTTCGGCTGCACCCACATGATCATCGGCCGCGACCACGCCGGCGTCGGCAACTACTACGGCCCCTTCGACGCCCAGAACATCTGGTCGGAGATCCCCGCTGGCTCGCTCGAGATCGAGATGCTGCCCATCGACTGGACCTTCTGGTGCTACAAGTGCGGCGGCATGATCTCCATGCGCACCTGCCCTCACGGCAAGGAAGACCGCCTGTTCCTCTCCGGCACCGCCCTGCGCAAGGGCCTCAGCGAGGGCGGCGAGATCCCGCCCGAGTTCTCGCGCCCCGAGGTGCTGGCGATCCTGAAGGAATACTACGCCGGCCTGGACGCCGGGGACCGCGTCGAGGTCAAGCTGCACGACGCGGCGACGGGCAAGGGGACCGAGAAGAAGAAGTGATCCGCGGCCGGGAAGATCTCCCGGCCGCCACCGATTCGGCTGGGCGGCTACTCGCAGGGCGGGCAGCCGCGGTCCAGGATGATCTCCCAGCGGCCGTCGGCCGTGCGTCGCCAGGTCGAGGTGAAGAAGCCGGACGGCGAGCCGTCAGGTGCGGTGACGGGGCCGCTCGAGAGGCCCAGTTGTCCGGACGCGAGCACCGCCACATCCTGGGGCGCCCAGGCGAAGGGTGCTGTGTCCCCCTCGAAGAAGCGCGCCCAGCCGGCGGCCACGGCTTCGCGCCCGCGCAGGATCCCGCGCCCCCCGAAGAAGACCGCGTCCTCGGCCAGGAACGAGGTGAACGCCGCGAGGTCGCGGTCGGCCATCGACTTGGCGAAGGCCGTCTCGGCCGCGCGCAGTTCGGCCTCCAGCGTCGCGACGTCGACCGCAGCTTCGTCGGCTGCCACGACAGCGGGGACGAACAGGACCGCGAGCAAACCCGCGAAGAGCAGATGGCGGATCGTCGGCATGGGAACACCATCCTGACCTGAGGTGACCGCGCTGCAACTGCTGAATGCCGTCAATATAGGTCCCGGAGCGGGATTTGTCCGCGCCCGTAGGCGTTGCCGGAGGGGCGGGGCGGGGTT
>JAUSBL010000114.1 GCA_030658975.1 Candidatus Latescibacterota bacterium | reverse complement strand
GGCAGGTCGCCGCCGGCACTTACTTGATGCGGGTGCAGGCCGGCGCCGCCGTCGGCTCACGCAGGCTGGTGCTCGTGCGCTGAATGGTGCGACTCGAGACCGCACATCCTGTCCTGACAGGGGACGCGCTCCGGGCACCTCGTGCGCCCGGAGCGCTTGGCCTTTCGGCCCCTCCGCCATCCTGGCTGCGGGGCCTCCAGGACACCCCTGCCGAGGCAGGATGTGCGGATCCATGTCGAACAGCAGCATGGGCATGCGCGGGGCAAGTTCATGACCAGAAACATCAAGTCAACGGCGGGCGGCGTCCAGGTCGGCGAGGACGGCGGCTGCGGGGCGGCCTGTGCGGCGGTTGCGCCACCAGGAGGCGGCGCGCAGGAAGAGGTCGGGGTGGGGGCGGCCGCGGTAGAGGTTGTTCTGGCGGCGGTCGACGAGGTTGCGGCCGACGAAGTCGCGCAGGCGCTGCAGTTCTGCGTCGTTGGACATCAGTTCGTGGTAGCTGAGGAACAGGACATTGCGACCCGGCGCGGCCGCCAGGCGCAGCAGGCACTCGTTGTGTTCGTGCCAGCGGTCGAGGAAGGCGGCGGCGCGCGCGAAGTTGGTGTGGTAGAGGCGCCGGCCCCGCCACTTGAAGCGCGGCCAGGCCTCGGCCGGGTCGCGGTAGACGGCGATGAGGCGGTGCTCGGGCAGTTCCTGCGCCCAGAGATCATAGACCAGGGTCAGGCGCGGGTCCTTGAAGCCCCAGTCGGCGTGATTGGCCTGGCCGTCGGCGATGATCCCGCGCATGCGGGCGCGCTGCACGTCGGTCAGCTGCAGCGGGCCGCGCACGCCCAGGTCGAGCACCTCGTCGTCGGGCGCGCCCAGGATGTCCATGTCCAGCGCCAGCACCGACGCCCGTTCGTACTTGTTGCCGCGGTCGTAGCTGACCGATTCGTCGAAGTCGCCCATGTCGATGCCGGAGTGGTGCAGGATCTGGGAGACCAGGGTGGTGCCTGATTTGTGCATGCCCAGTACGAGATGAATCATGGCGCCTCCGTGCGGGGACGATCTGCCGATCACCGTCGATATGGAGGTCGTTCAGGCGCGGGAAGTCAATGATGCCTCAATATCTTCAGCGTCTATTGATTGACAACGATATGCAATTTCAGATAGCCTCGCCTTGGAATGCAGCCCTTCACCGGGCGACGACAGTCGCAAAGGCGCGCAGGCGCTGACCATATCCGAGGAGGCTTCCATGAAGCACTGGATCAGAATCACCATGGCGCGCGACGCCCTGGCCGTCGTGATGGCACTCGTGGGAATCGCGACCTTCGCGGCGCCGGCCCTGGCGCAGACCGACGGCATGGAACCGGCGCGCGAAATCTCCACGAACACGGCCGACCGGACCGGTGATTTTGCGCCGCTGGCGGTCGTCGGCACGGCCTTCACCTACCAGGGGCATCTGTTGTCGGGCGGAATCCCGTCCGACGGACCTTACGACCTCCAGTTCCGACTCTTCGACGCGGCGGCCGGCGGCACGCAGATCGGCTCGACGCTCTCTCTCGACAACCTCGCCGTCACCGACGGCCGCTTCACCGCGTCCCTCGACTTCGGCCAGGGCGCGTTCGGCGGCGGCGCCCGCTGGCTCGACATCGCCGTTCGGCCCGGCGCGGGCGGCATCTACACCATTCTGACACCCCGGCAGAAGCTCGACGCCGCGCCCTACGCCCTCGGCATGCCGAACGTCTACACGAACGAGTCGAACAACTTCGTCGGCATCGGCCGGAATTTCCAGGTTTCAAGCACCGAGGCCTTCGGCGTGCGGGCCATGGCAGCCGCCAACCAGTACGGGGGCATGCACGTGGATGTGTCGGATGCCGGCGGCTGGCCATTCTACGGTTACGCCACCAACGGCTTCTTCCGGGCATGGACTTATTACGACGGCACGACGAGCATCTGGAAGCTCTACAACGGCGGCGATCGCCTCAGCGTTCCGTTCGGGGGCGGCCTCGAAATCCATAACGTTTCCAGTGGCGACGGCTTGAGGATCAACGACACGGGGGATGACGGCATCCAGATCGGCACCAACGCCGAATCTCCCAACTACGGCGTCTACATCCCCAGCCCCGGCGTAGCGAACTACGGCCTCTGGTCCAACACCGCGGCGGCCAGCGGCAACTACGCCCTCTACACGCTCGACAACATCGAGGCCGGCGTCGTCACCCTCAGCGCCCAGACCATCGTCGCGAAGGTTTCCGGGGCCGGCGACCTGGGCGTCGGCGACGTCGTGGCGGCCGACGGCGTGACCGACCCGGTGCCCGGCGCCACCAACCGCCTGGCCCTGGTCCGACTCGCGGGGCGTGACGCCACGGGCCTCGTCGGCGTCGTCGCCGCCCGCATGGAATGGCAGCCCGCCAAAGGCAAGGAAGCCGAGGGCGAGATGGTCCTGATGCCGGCGGACGGCCCGGCCGGGGTCGGCGATTACGTTTCCCTGGTGGTCCTGGGCGTCGCCGACGTGCGCGTCGACCGCGGCGCCGTCATCGCCAAGGGTACGCGCCTGACGGCGGCCGACGCGGGAGGCCGCGCCCGCGCCCTGCGCACGGAATCGCTCAACGGCATGCTCGTGAGCGAAGGCGCGCCGGTCGTGGGCGTCGCCCTGGAAGATTCCCGCGGCCGCGACACCGTACCGGTCTTCGTGAACCTGCGCTGAAGGGAGGCGACGTCATGACCACAGCCACACGCGCACACATGCAGGCGTCGGTCCTGCTGGGACTCGTCGCGGTCGTCGCCCTGACGCCGATCGCGGCCCGCGCCCAGTCCGGCGGCGGCTACGACCTGACCTGGAGCACCATCGACGGCGGCGGAGCCACGGGCGTCGCCGGCGGCGGCTACTGGCTGGGCGGCACCGCCGGCCAGCCGGACGCCGGCGTCTCGACCGGCGGCATCTACACGCTGCAGGGCGGGTTCTGGTACGGCTCCGGGTTCGCGACCCCGGTCGAGGAGGAGGACCTCCCCGAGCCCGTCGCCACGCCCCTGGTCAGCCGCCTGCACGAGGCGGCGCCCAACCCCTTCAACCCGCGGACCCGGATCGCCTTCGATCTCGCCGACGCAGGGCCGGTCCGGCTGGCCGTCTACGACCTGCGCGGCGCCCTGGTCCGCACCCTGGAACATCGGGCGTTGCCCGCCGGCCGCTACGTCCGGACCTGGGACGGCACCAACGACGAAGGCGCGACCATGGCCAGCGGGACCTACATCGTGACCATCGACGCGGGCGACTTCCACGCCCGGCAGAAGAGCGTTCTTCTGAAATAGACCCTGACTGCGATCAAGCGACGACGCGGCGCCGGATCTTCTCCGGCGCCGCGGTCGTCGACGGGGAAGTCGCGGCCGGCAGTCGCGCGAGCGCTACGGGTGTGAACATTCGCCACGATCGGGTGGCCGGCGACGATCCGGCGATTATCTTGTAATTTGCATATATTAAAGTAGTTGCGGCATCAAGACCCTATCTTCCTCCTAGGCATGACGGATGCATTGGTCGGGTCGGGACGGACAATCACCAACAAGGAGCGCCGATCATGATCACGACCCATCGCACCCAGCGCACCGCGGCCGCCCTGGCGGCGGTCCTGCTGCTCGGCCTGTTCGCCGGCTGCGCCGAGCAGGGCCTGAACGCCCCCGACCCGGAGCCGCAGCCGCAGGACCGGGCCCCCACGCTTCCCGACGCCGGCCGCCTCGGCATCGACCTGAGCTTCTTCGAGGACGGAGAGAACAAGGCGATCGGCCAGCAGAACTTCTTCAACGCCTACCTGCGCGCGGTGATCGTCTCGGCGACGACGCAGCTCGTGCTGACGCCGCCGGTGGCGGCCTTCGCCCTGGCGCTGCACACCGTGCCGACCCTGCAGCCCGACGGCTCCTGGATCTGGGTCTACACCTACGTGCGCGGCGACGAGGAGGCGCAGGTCCGCCTGCGCGGCGTCATCCAGGGCGACGAGGTGGCCTGGGCCCTGCGCGTGACGGTCCCGCACGAAGGCATCGCCAACGAGCTCTGGTTCGACGGCACGACGCGCGACGACGGCGACACCGGCGACTGGACCTTCTACGACTTCTCGCTGCCCGGCGATCCGGCCGCCGCCAGCGTGCATTGGCGGGACGACGCCGACGGCCACGAGCTGGCGCTCGAGGTCCTGCACGGCCCCGACGCCGGCGACTCGCTGACCTTCACCGAGGCCGGCGCCCTGAACCGGATCGACTACGTCGACGCCGGCACCGACGGCGTCTGGTTCATCCGCTGGAACGAGACCGACGGCACCGGCAGCCTGCAGGTGCCCGACTACCGCAACGGGCAGGAGTCGTGCTGGGACGAGGCGCAGTTCGACGTGGATTGCGGCGGGGCCTAGCCCGCTCCACACGAACACGGAAATGCGCGGGGGCGGTCCGAAGGGCCGCCCCCGCTCGTGTCGCGGATACGACGAACCATGATCCATCCGCAATCGGTTCTTACCGCGTGGAAAATTGGAGCGAGCGACTGCCGATCCGATCGACGCCAATGCGGTCGTCCTGTTGCGAATTATCGGAGTTGAGGGTTACTTGTCATCTGGATCGGGACATGGAGGATGCCCATGCCTTCGAATGCAGAATCCCAACTCCATGCGGTGAATGCCGCCCTGCGGGCGCGCCTGGCTGAGCTGGAAATAAAACTGAACAATCTATCCGCCCACAGCCACGACCCAGAATACGAAGTCTTCGGCGCCGCCGTCAAAGCCTCCGAAACCCGGTATCGGCGACTCTTCGAAACCGCCAAGGACGGCATCCTCATCCTGGATGCCGATTCGGGCGTGATCATCGATGCCAATCCCTACCTGGAAACGCTGCTGGACTACGCCCACAACGAACTGGTCGGCAGGAAGCTCTGGGAACTCGGACCGTTCCGGGATATCGCCGCCAGCCGGGAATCGTTCCAAAAACTGCAGGCCACCGAATATTCCCGCCACGAAAACCTGCCCCTGGAAACCAAGACCAAGGAAATCCGGGAGGTCGAGTTCGTCAGCAACGTGTACCTGGTCAACGGCGCGCGCGTGATCCAATGCAACATCCGCGACATCACCGAACGCAGGCGCGTCGATGCCAGCCTGCACGCCGCCAACGCGGACCTGGCCGCCCTGGTGTCGGCGCTCAAGAAGCGCGACTCCGAGATGCAAGCGCTGTTCCGCATGAACGACCTGCTCCAGACCTGTTCGACCCAGGAAGAAGCCTACCGGGTGATCGTCCTGATGGTGGAAGAATTGTTCACCGGCATGGACGGCGGTCTCGCGATCCGACATGAGGGCGCTCCGGAATACGAACTGATCGCAAGCTGGGGCGAAACGACGCGGATGGCGGCGAGTTTCACGATGGACGACTGCTGGGCGATGCGGCGAGGCCAGCCCCACGAGGTCCTCGATCCGCAGTCGAGCCTGCTGTGCCGCCACTTCCTCGCTGAACCGGAGACGGGCTACCTCTGCATCCCCCTGGCCGTGCAGGGGGAATCCCTGGGCTTGTTCTGTCTCATGGCCGACGGCACCGGAACGAGCGAACAGCAGATCAACCGGCGCAATCTCGCACTCATGCTCAGCGAATCCTTCAAGCTCTCGCTGTTCAACCTGAGACTTCAGGAAAAACTGCGCAATCAGGCCACCCGCGACCCGCTGACCGGACTGTTCAACCGGCGCTACCTCGACGACAGCCTGGACCGCGAGCTGCACCGGGCGCAACGCAGGAAGTCGCCGCTGAGCGTCGTGATGCTCGACCTCGACCACTTCAAGCATTTCAACGACACCTTCGGGCACGACGCCGGAGACCTGCTGCTGCGCGAGTTGGGGACCGTGCTGACCTCCTCGCTCCGCCAGGGCGACATCTCGTGCCGCTACGGCGGAGAGGAGTTCGTCCTCGTCTTCCCGGACTCCCCGCTGGCGGACACGCAGAAGCGCGTGGAAGAGATCCGCATCCTGATCAAAAGTCTCAAGATCCGGCACGGTGAACGCAACCTCGGCCCGATCACCGTTTCGGCCGGCGTCGCGGCGGCGCCCGAACACGGGTACACCGCGCTGGAACTGCTGCGGGCGGCGGATGGGGCGCTTTATGCTGCCAAGCAGAGCGGGCGGGACCGGCTGGTCGCCTACAAAGCCAGCGCCTAGGAAGAGCCGACGGTCATACGATGGCAGTACTCAACTTATGAAGTTATCGACCCTACACCGTTGACCGTTCTGGAGAATTTAGAAGTACACTGCGGAATGATCCGGATTATTCCGCAGTGATGTGAGAAATTATCCAAATGCTGATATAATCGCACCTCGCCCCGATTAATGGACATCCGGGGTTGTCGGCCCGAGCTTCACCGCGCTGAGGTCGCCGTACAGCGGAACGTACCCTTCCCCGTCCATCTCCTCGAGAAACACCAGAAACTCACGGCCGGGTGCGAAGGGCGGCGGAAGAGACAAACTCTTCCAACCGGAATACCCGCGGCGGCGGTAGGACACAAACAGCGTGTCGGGTCCGGCGACGCCCTTGAAGCAGACGTCCGGCACGACGCGATAGGTAAAGGTCCGATTATCATCGACTTTTTCGATCCTGCGCACGACTTCGATCACGGCCACCAAATCCGCATCGAGCAATTGTTGCCGATAGTCCCGCATGGTCGCATGTTCGGATGCGAGCAGTTCTGGCGATTCGAACTCCATCGTCATGCCGGCCGGCCGCGAATATTCCGAGCCGTTATACAGGAATACGCCAGGCTCGTAGGCCAGGGCATGGCCTCGACTTTCATCGCCGAGAATCAGGTATTTGCCGCCGATCTGGTAATCGTCGAATCCCATCGGGTTGATCAAACGACCACATCCGTCGACATTTGCCGCCTGCAAAAGCACATAGGTGGTCGGCGAGCCGAGATCCCAGTAGGATCGCTCGACATCGAGCAAAGCAACACCAACGCCCGATGTTTCACACCAGCCGCTATCGCCGCATCGGTAATCGATGTCGATGATCGTGCCGATGATGCAGAAATCCGAAACGTACAACAGATGCTCATACCACTCCAGTGACATGGACTCACCGTCTCCATTCCGCCGCGTTATCATTCGAGGCATTTCCTTATTCACCGGCCTTAATTCAGGCACGACGATCTCCCGCGCCGTCAGCGCAGCCAACTGGCCAGCAACAACACCGATAGTAGAAGGATGGCTTACGACGGCGCGCGCCTCGCTGCTCCTCTGCGCAGGTGACGTTGAATAGTCGAGACCCTGCTCAGCAGGGAATGCCATACCATCCAGAATGCCAACCGTCAGAGTGTCAGGCACGAGAGCGACGATGCTGAATCTGGCTAGCACGAGAGTTGAGCCACTAAGTGGCGTCGCCAAGTCCACTTCATAGACGGGATGCTGCCGCCGATTGACTCCGCCGCTGTGGATGTCCGTAGCTGAGCTGAATGTCGAGCGGCCATGTCTGATCACGGCCTTCCATCCGGCAACGCTCACATCATCACCGATGCCGGTCATGACCAGATACAAATCCTGCTGAGTCAACAATCCGTTCGGGCATGAGGTCTGCGTCGCGGCTTCATCGAAGTACAACCCAACCTCGACGGCGAGACACGGGTGGCCCAACAGAAGGATCCCGGCGCATAGCAGGTATTTCATGGCATCCGATCTGGGGGAGAACTGCAACCGTCACCTCCCAATCAATGTGGGAGGATTATACTGGCATCCGCTCATCGATCACAACTCGGAGCAAGTGGAGGACGCCGGGGCGTCCCTCCACTGTTTCCGACACCGGCATGATCGCACCTACAGCCAGAAAACGATTCCCACCAGCACCTTCCCCGCCGTCCCCTCCTCGTCGACCGGCACCGTGACCGACGCCGAGCCGCCGGGGCCGTCGTAGGTGGCGGTGACCTTGTCCCAGTTGATCGCCTCGTAGCGCAGTGCGCCGTGCAGGGAGACCTTGCGGCCCAGCATCACGTGGACGCCGCCGCCCAGGGCCATGCCCGGGCCCTCGGCCTCGTAGAGCAGGTCGGCCTGCTGCGACTCCAGCGAGAAGCCGCCGAGACCGCCGAACACGTAGGGACGGACCTTCTGGCCGGCGCGGAACAGGTAGACGGCGTCGAGGGTGCCGCCGCCGAAGAGGATCTTGACGTCCGGGTCGCTGGTTTCGTGTTCGGCCGCGGCGACGAACAGGCGCAGCTGGAAGTTCGGCGTGAACAGGTAGCCGATCTGCATGCCGGCGCCGGGGGCCGTCTCCTCGATGAACAGGTCGTTGGCGTCCTCGTTGGCGCCGACCGTGCTCGAAACGATGTCGAAACCGAGCAGCCAGCGGCCGCCTTCCCAGTCGGCGGCCACGGCGGGCGCGGCGGCGGCGAGGCAGGTCAGCAGGACGATCGCGCTCAAATGTCGCAGGGTGCGTCGGGCGTTCATGGCGTGTCTCCTTCGTCGGGTGTGGCGTCCAGGCCGTAGGCCTGGATCTTCTTGTGCAGGTTCGTACGGTCGATGTTCAGCAGGCGGGCGGCCTGCGAAACGTTGCCGCCGGTCTCGGCCAGGCAGGCGGCGATGGTGGCGGCTTCGAAGCGGCGGCGGGCCTCGACCAGGCCCCCCAGTTCCTGGACCGCGGCTGCGGACAGCGGGCGCAGCGGCCCGGCGCCGGCCGGCGCCGATGCAGCGGCGGGCGTGGTGATGACGCCGGTGCGGCGCAGGTCGTCGGGACCCACGACCTCGCCGGCCGCCATGATCGCCAGCCGCTCCACCGCGTTGTGCAGTTCGCGCACGTTGCCCGGCCAGGGCAGGCCGGCGAGCAGGCGCAGCGCGTCGGGGTGGAAGCAGCGCCGGGGCAGGGCGTTCTCGTCGCAGTAGCGCGCCAGGAAGTGCTCGGCGAGCAGGGGCACGTCGCCGGGGCGCTCGCGCAGGGGCGGGACCGTCACCGGCACCACGTTGAGGCGGAAGAACAGGTCTTCGCGGAAGCGGCCGGCGCGCACGTCGCGCTCGAGGTCGCGGTTGGTGGCCGCGATCACGCGCACGTCGACGGCCACGGTCCCCTGGCCGCCGACGGGCTCGACCTCGCCCTCCTGCAGGGCGCGCAGCACCTTGGCCTGGGCGCGCTGGCTCATGTCCCCGATCTCGTCCAGGAACAGGGTGCCGCCGTCGGCCTGCTGGAACTTGCCCTCGCGCGTGGCGTCGGCGCCGGTGTAGCTGCCCTTGATCGCGCCGAACAGCTCGCTCTCGATGAGCTCCTCGGGGATCGCGGCGCAGTTGACCTTCACGAAGGGGCCGCCGGCGCGCGGGCTCAGGTCGTGCAGGGCGCGCGCGACCAGCTCCTTGCCGGTGCCGCTCTCGCCGTGGATCAGGATGCGCGCGGGCGTGGGCGCGGCCAGGCGGATCTGTTCGCGGATGGCCTGCAGGGCGGCCGACTCGCCGATCATCAGGTTGCGGCCGCGCTCGCGCTCGCGGTGGGCGCGCACCTCGCCGTCCAGCGCGCGCACCCGCAGGGCGTTGCGCACCGCCAGCACCACGCGCTCGCGGGAGCAGGGCTTCTCCAGGAAGTCGAAGGCCCCCTCGCGCGTGGCCTCCACGGCGGTGGCGATCGAGCCGTGGCCCGAGATCATCACCACCGGCAGCTGCGGGTCGCGCGCGCGCAGGCGGCGCAGCGTCTCGAGGCCGTCGATGCCGGGCAGGCGCACGTCCAGCACGACCAGGTCGGCGCGCTCGCGTTCGCAGAAGGTGAGGGCTTCCTCACCCGTGCCCGCCTCCTCCACCGCGAAGCCCTCGGTGCGCAGGACCATGCCGAAGGTGCGGCGGATGTTGGGCTCGTCGTCGACGATCAGGATGCGCTGCTTCATCGGGCCTCCTGCGGGGGAGTCGGCAACAGGACGGTGACGGTGGTGCCGCGGCCGGGCTGCGAGTCCAGGAAGATGCGCCCGTCGTGGCCGTCGACCACGCCGCGCACGATGGCCAGGCCGAGGCCCATGCCGCCGCGGGTCGAAAAGTCGGGGTCGAACACGCGCTCGAGGTTCTCCGGCGGGATGCCGTCGCCCTCGTCGCCGACGCTGACGACCAGGGCGTTGTCGGCGTGCGCGGCCCGCAGCTCCACGCGCTCGGGCCGGCCGGCGCGGGCGCAGGCGCCCAGGCCGTTGTCGATCAGGTTGACCAGGGCGCGGCGCAGGGCCTCGGCGTCGAAGCGGCCGGGCAGCGGGCCGGCGAGCGACCCGATGCGCAGGCGATCGCCGTAGAGGCGGGCCAGGTCGTCGAGCAGCGGCCGCAGGTCGTCGTCGCGGGGCTCCGGCGCGG
This sequence comes from Candidatus Latescibacterota bacterium, assembly GCA_030658975.1. GTDB lineage: Bacteria > Krumholzibacteriota > Krumholzibacteriia > LZORAL124-64-63 > LZORAL124-64-63 > PNOJ01. The sequence goes on along the minus strand of JAUSBL010000114.1, from coordinate 57,339 downwards.
GCAGGCGCGCGAAGTCGGCGAACGAAGCGACCAGCCGGCGCAGCCCCTCGACCTCCTCCCGCACGATCGTCTCGCAGTCGGCCAGGACGGCGGCGTGCGCCATGTCGGGGCCGCGGTAGCTGCCGCGCGCCTCCTGCACCGCCAGCAGGATGGGCGTCAGCGGGTTCTTGATCTCGTGCGCGAGGATGCGGGACATGCCCCGCCAGGCGGCCAGCTTCTCGAGGCGGGCCAGTTCGCGGCGCTGCGCGCCCAGCCGCGCGGCCATGCCGTTGAAGGCGCGCACCAGGGCGCCCACCTCGCCGGGACCGTCGGCTTCGACGCGCGCTTCCAGGTCGCCGGCGGCCAGGCGGTCGGCGGCGCGGGCGGTCGCGTGCAGCGGCCCCACGACGCCGCGCGCCAGCAGGGCGGCCAGGCCCAGCGCCGCCAGCAGCAGCGCCGCGTAGATCAGCAGGAAGGGCGTGACGTAGCCGCGCAGGATCGCGCCGCGGTCCAGGCGCAGGGCCGCGGCCGTGGCCAGGGCGTCGGCGAGGCGGCCGGCGCGGTCGGCCAGGCCCGCGGGCAGGAGCTGCACGAGATACAGTTCTTCGCCGTCGGTGTTCGCGCGGCGCATCACGAGCCAGTCGCCGACCGGCTGCGACCGGGGGTCGGCCCGCCGCGCCGCGTCCACGACCGCCGCGGGCGGCACCAGCTGCGGCGCAGGCGTGCCGTCGACGTCCAGGACGACGACGCCCGACGCGCCGCCGGCGGCCAGTTCGGCGGCCGCAGACTCCAGCACCTCGCGGGAAGCGGCCAGGGCCAGGCGCGACTCCTCCATGCCCGCTTCGAGGCCGTCGACCAGGTGGCGCTCAAGCGACGCGTCCCGGCTGCGCTGCAGCAGGTCGCGCACCAGCAGCGCGGCCGGCACCGCCGGCACCAGCGCGGCCAGCAGGATGGCCGCGAACAGGCGTGTCCTAATCCCGTGCATGTGCCAGCTCCCCGGGCGCAAACGGCGACGAGTCGGCCGTGGCGCCGTCGCCCGCGCGCGCGCCGCCGCGGTAGAAGTAACGGATCAGCTTGCCCAGTCCCAGCGACACTTCCTGCCCGTCCGGGCCGGAGACGACCTCGCCGAGGCGCTCGCGCTCGCTGGGCGCGATCGCGTGCAGCCGCAGGGCGGCGCGCAGGCGCAGGGGACCGGCATTCGCCAGCGCCGCCAGCGGCGCGACCGGCAGCCAGGGCGTGCGGTCGAACCAGGCCTGCAGGGCCGCGTCGTCGGGCAGGCGCGTCGCGCCGCGATCGCCCTGCGCGATGCTGAAGACCTCGTCCCAGAGGTCGTAGTCCAGGCGCAGGCGCAGCACGTGGCCGTCGATGGCGCGCCCGCGCCCGTCGAGCACCTCGAACTGCAGGTCCACAGCCGAAGACAGGCCGCTGCGCAGCGTCGAGAGGATCTCCGGGCCGGGCAGTCCCGCGGTGCGCAGGCGGCAGACCAGCAGCGAATCGGTGCGGGCGGGCTCCAGGGCGATGATGCGCGGCGCCTGCGCGCGCGCGGATCCGCCGCCGCCCAGCGCGAGCAGCAAGGCGAACGCCGTCGCGGTCAGGATGGCGCGCGCGCCCATCAGAAGGTCCATCCCAGGGCGGCGTGCGCGTGCCAGGACTCGTCCGCCGGCGCAGCGGCCAGCGGCACGGCGACGTCGAAGCCCAGGCGCACGTCGGGCAGCAGGCGCCAGCGCAGGCCCCAGCCCATGCTCGCTGCAGTGTCACCGGCCACCGCGTCACCGGGTCCACCGGCGCGGCCCGCGTCGACGAAGAGCGCTCCCGCCAGCCGGGGATCGGCGGCGCCACCGATCAGCGCCGCGCGGTACTCCAGCGACGTCAGCCAGGACCAGGTGCCGCCGCCGGGCGCGCTGAGCGACTGGCTCGGCACGCCGCGCACCGAGTACAGCCCGCCCAGGTAGAGGCGGTCGTAGAAGGGGGCGTCGCGGCCCACGGTCGCCAGCAGCGCGCGACAGGCCAGCACGCCGCCGCCGGCCGGCCGGTACAGGCGCAGGTCGGCGCTCGCGGCGCCGAAGCCGCCGCCGTCGCGCTCCGCGGTGCGCTGCAGGCGCAGCCGGCCCCAGACGCCGCGCGCCGGCGCGCCCGCGCACTGCCCCGCGCGCGTGTCCAGCACCAGGTCGGCGCGCAGGAGCGTGCGTTCGCGCCGGCCCACGGCCGCCGCGATGTCCACGGGCAGGTCGGCGAAGGCGACCTCGTCGCCCCTGACCGCGCCCAGACGTTCTTCATTCTGCCAGACCTCGCCGGTGGAATCGGCCTCGGCCCCTTCGAGGCGCAGCGCCGTCTCGAGGCTCCAGGCGCGACCCAAACGGCGGCCCAGCGTCAGGCCGAACCCCTGGCGCTCGACGCGGTGGGCGTACTCGACGCCGCCGTCGAAATAGACGCGGTCGGTCGTGAGCGAGGACAGGTCCAGGCCCCAGCGCCAGGTGTCGCCGGGAGCGGTGCCCTCGCGATAATGGGCGGCCAGGCCGGAGTGGCGGTAGCCCAGGCGCACCAGCACGGCAGCCTCTTCGCCGCGGCCCAGCGCGTTGTCCAGGGAGAGCTCGACCGGGATCAGGTACCAGCCGTCGAGGTCCGAGCGGCCGGTGCCGAAGCGCAGATCGGGACCGCGCTCGACCACGTCGAGCACGAGCACCACGGCGCCGCGCTCGTCGCCGGGGCGGGTGTGGAAGGCGACGCTCGAGAAGAGCTCGCGGCGGCGCAGATCCTCCACCGCCGCGGTCAGCAGCGCGCCGTCGACCGGCTGGCCGGGGCTCAGGCCGAGTTGGCGTGCGACGACGGCGGACGAAGTGCGGTCGTTGCCGCGGACCTCGATGGCCTGCAGGGTGAGGCCGCCGTCGTCGGCCGCCGCAAGACAGGGCAGGGCCAACGCCAGCAGGGTCGCGATGATCAGGGTGTTGGTGCGACGAGTCGTCCGGGTCATGCTTCCCTCCCGTGGGATGATCCGGGGGTATCGCAAGCATCATACCCGATGACGGTGCGGCTGCGTATCGTCAACATGAGTCATAACTCTTTATATCACATATAGATAAGAATTGCGCGCCGCGAGGAAGTCGGCGTCCTGGCGGCTTGGTGTGAATAATCGATACAGCGATTCGGCCCGGGGGACGCGGTCATCCCCCGGGCCGACGCGGTCACCGCTCGATGGTGCAGCGGTACTCGCGGACGACCGACTCCCAATCCTGCAGGACGGAGTCCGAGCCGAGCACGTGACGCTCGACGCTCATGATCGGGCCGAATCCGGGCGCGTAGAGCGTCGTGAAGTAGATGTACGAGCGGAACTCGCCGATGGGCTCGCCCTGGTCGTCGGTCACCACCTGAACGCCGAGGTCGAGGGCGTACATGCATTCCAGAACGTTGGACCACGCGACGCCGTCCACGGTACGGTCGCCGATCGACCAGATCCGCCCGTAGAGCCACATGTCGTCCGTGAATCCGGGGAGGAGCTGCAGCGAAAACTCCGAACCCACGCGCAGGCTGCCTTCGAGGAAGATCCAGCTGTGGTGCGCGCCGGAACCGCCGTACGCATAGTACCCGCTGTCCTCGTAGGCGAAAGCGCAGCTGCCCAGGGCATACATCGCAGCGCCGTCGACAGCCTTGAGGTCGTCCGCGGTGCCGCCGTACGCAGCGAGGATCTGCGGCTGCAGGTCCGGTCGGGCGCGCGCGACCAGCCCCAGCAGCCGACGATCGCTGCGCGACTGCAGTGGCGGGCTGGATTCGAAGTACGTGGTCCCGACCAGGTTCTGTGCCACGGCGCCGGGACCGATCGTCGCCTCGCCCTCGAACCGCAGCCGGTACAGCACCTGCTCTTCTTCGAGGGGATCGCCTTCCAGGGGCTGGGCCAAGTCGGCATGAAGATCCTGCAGCGACGGCAAGGGGGGAGCCGTTTCCGACGGGGACGGGCCCTCGTAGAGCCGGTACTGGAGATCGTAGACCCACCCGGTGCCGTCCTCATGCGGCCAGAGGTTGGCCATCGTCGGCTGCGGCGCGGGGTCGGGACACTCAGCGCAGTCATCGTCGTTGCAGCCGACGAGCAGGAGGGACAGCAGGCACAGCAGGACGAGATGTTTCCACATTTAGAGCTCCCCTCGTCGAAGATCCGTTTCCGTTTCACGTCGCCGGTGACGGGATCGGCGGTCAGCGGGCGATGACGTTGCTCCACTCATAGATCCTGCACTCCCACTCCGGCTCCACTCCCGGGAAGTAGGACCGCTCCCGGCTCATGATCGGCCCGAAGCCGGGTGCGAAGAAGGTCGCGCAGTAGATGTAGCTCCTGTAGTGGCCGACCACCTCGCCCTCGTCGTTGGTCGCCTCCTGGATGCCCATGTCGATCGCGTACATGCACTCCAGGACGTTGCGCCACTCGACGCCGGCTACGGTCCGGTCGGCGATCGACCATACCTGGCCGTAGAGCCAGATGTCATCGATGAGGTCCGGGACGAGCTGCATCGAGAACTGCGCTCCGACTTCGAGATCGCCTTCGAGATAGACCCAACTGTGGCTTTCATTGCCATCGCCGTATCCGTAGTAGCCACTGTCCTCATAGGCGAACGCGTAGCCGTGCAGGAAGTAGAACCCGGACGACCGTTCGATATTCTTCAGATCGGCCTCTGTCTCGCCGAGCCGTGCGAGGATCCGGTCCCGCAGATCCGGGCGTCCGCGCGCGATCAACCGCAGCAGTCGGCGCTCGCCGTCCGCGGCGCCTGCGTTCCAGTTGCGCCGCGGATCGTCGTCGTCGAAGTAGGTCCCCACGAGGCTCTGCGCCGTCACGCCCGACGCGGTCGTCACCTCGCCCTCGAACCGCAGCCGGAACAGACCGCGGCTCACCTCGTACGCGTTGCCATCGGGCGCCACGGACAGCGCGTCGTGGAGCTCCTGCAACGTCGGCATCGGCGCGACGGGATCGGGTGCGACGGGCCGCCAGTACACGTTGTGTACGAGGTCGTAGATCCACCCGGTGCCGTCCTCGTGCGGCCAGAGGTTGGCCATCGTCGGCTGCAGGGCGGGATCGGGACACTCGGCGCAGTCCTCGTCGTTGCAGCCGACGAGCAGGAGGGGCAGCAGGCACAACATGGCGAGGCGCTTCCACATGGTGTGGCTCCTCTCGGCGATCGTCGCAAACATGGGACTTCAAAATCAGGGGAAGGATGACATCGAAAGCATCGCATATCCAGGTCATGGCGTCAATCGTCCATCAGGTCAGATCACATCCAACCGCTCCCCCCGCCGCAGCCGTCCCCGCAGCTCCATCAGCCGCGCGTCCAGCGCCCGCAGCTCCACGAGGTTGGCGCGCTCGGCGTCGCTGGGTTCGACCACGGCGCGCATGGCGCCGCCGCCGATGACCACGCGGCGGTCGCCCATCAGGGCGAGGATCGGGTCGTGGGTGGCCATGAGCACGATCTTGTCCTGGCCGACGAGCACCTCGAGGGCCTTGCGGCGGTCGATGCCGGCGTTCTCGATCTCGTCGATCAGCACCACCGGCGAGTGCGACAGCACGGCCGTGTCGGCGATCATCAGCGCGCGCGACTGGCCGCCCGAGAGGCTGGTGACCGGGGTGTCCAGCGCGAAGGGCTCGCCCGCCAGCGCGTTGGCCTCCTGCCAGATGCGGTCCACCTTGGCGGGGATGTCGTCGGCGCGGCGGCTCTCGGCGTGCAGGGCCAGGAAGTCGCCCACGCCCATGTCGATGACGAAGTTCATGTTCTGGCTGAGCTGGGCGACGAGCTTGCGGTCGCCGCCGGCGCGCCAGCGCTCGTCCCCCTCGCGGCCGTCGACCAGCACGCGCCGGCCCGTCGGCGTGTCGCCGCGGGCCACCCACTCGATGTCCGCCAGCAGGCGGCTCTTGCCCGAGCCGGTCGGCCCGACGATGCAGACGACGTCGCCCTTGCTCACGACGAGTTCGCGCACCGGTTCCGGCTCGCCGCGCTTGTCGCGGCCGCCGAGGATCGTGATCGCGCCGACGGTCTCCTCCTCGCCGGACAGGAAGGCCTCCATCTCGGTCAGGAAGGCCGCGAGGTCCGCCAGCAGCGCCTCGTCGCAGCAGTCGGCCAGCGGCACCACGGGAGCCTCGGGCAGCTCCACCCCGCGCTCGCCCAGGAACCCCTCGGCGTAGGGCCACTGCGTCCGCAGGCCGCCCGTGGTCAGGCCGCGCAGCAGGTCGGGGTGCACCATCACGCCCCCTGTCCGCCGCTGAGCGGCGCGCCGCGCTGGCGGTCGGCGTCGACCTCGAGGTTGGCGCCGGCCGTGCCGAGATCGATCTTGCGCACGTTGCCGAGCTGGTACTGCGCGCCGATGCGCGTCTCGCCCAGACAGTAGCTGCACAAAGCCGCCGGCATGCTGAAGCGCAGACGCCGGCCTTCGACGGTGTCCACTTCCTGGCCCTCGCGCCACAGCGAGGCGAACTCGAAGCTGCCCTGGCCGGTGACGCCGTTGACGTGCAGGATGCGGGCCTTGGGGTTGACGCGCCGCACGCGGGCGGCGAAGACCTCGCGCTCGGCCTGGCTGACCACGTCGCCCTTGGTGATCACCACGATGTCGGCCGATTTGAGCATCGGGCCGATCTTCTGCGGCGTGTCGATGCCCGAGAGGTTGTCGATGACGCAGACCGCCAGCACGTCGCGGATGTAGGGCGAGCAGCGGTTGCAGAGGCCGGCGCTCTCGCTCACCAGCACGTCCAGACCCTCGCCGCGGCCCCACTGCACGCACTCCTCGACGTTGCTGACGAAGTAGTGGTCGGGGCAGAGCGCGCCCGACAGGCCCTTGCGCACCGGCAGGCCGTGGCGCGCGTAGGTCTCGTCGTCCTGGGTGCTGAGGCAGTCGAACTTCACCACGCCCACGCGCAGACCCGGCCCGTGCGGGCCGTCCTGGCGCACGTGCGCGATGGTCTTGAGGATCACCGCCGTCTTGCCCGAGGACGGCGGCCCGCTGACGGTCACGAATCTCATCCCTCGCCTCCCGTCGCGTCGTGGAACACGCCGGCCAGCCGCGGGATCAGCTCGCCGAGGTCGTGCTCGCGGATGGTGTCCCAGCCGAGCCACTGCCACGTCGCGCCGGCCGGCAGCTCGTTGGTCACTTCGGGCAGCAGCGACGGGAACAGACCGCGGTGGCTGAGGATCTCGCCGGTCGCGCGCGAGAAGAAGAAGTCGGCCAGCTCGCGCGCCGCCGGCGGCGCGTCGCGGCGTTCCAGCAGGAAGATGGGGCTGATGATCGCGCCGTCGTCGGGCCACACCACCTCGACGCCGGGGTTCAGGCGGGCCATGCGCGAGAAGAAGTAGGGGATGACCGACACCAGGGGCGCCTCGCCGCGGCCCGCCCTGAAGCGGCCGGCGGCCTGGCTGGGGTGCTGCGAGCGCAGCAGGCTGCGCGCCAGGGCGCGCACGCCCTCGTCGCCGTGGCGCTTCCACGTCGTCAGCAGGATGCCGTTGAAGAGGTCGAAGTCCCCCACCGGCAGGGCCACGCGCCGCTCCAGGCGCGGCGACAGCACGTCCGCCCACGTGCGCGGGATCTGCTCCCCCTCGGCCAGCTGCGCCTTGTCGACCAGGAACACCGCCGCCACCACGGCGATCATCGCGTAGTGGCCGTCGGGATCCTTCAGGTCCAGGCCGTCGAAGTCGGCGTTGACCCCGCGCGGCGAGCGGTCGATGAAGACGCCGCGGTCCTTGAAGCGGGCCAGGTTGCGGCGGTCGAAGAAGGCCTCGAAGCCGGCCGAGACGAAGACGTGCGGCAGGTCGGCCTCGTCGCGCAGTTCGGCCATCTCCTTCTGCACGGCGTCCATGCCGATGCTGGCGGCGGCCAGGCGGTGGCCGACGGTGACGCCGTACCGCTGCTCCACATCGAGACGGGCGGCGTCGAAGGCCTCCAGCAACGGCAGGCGCACGGGGCAGGGCACCAGGCCCGCCACGCGGATGTCGCCCGACGTCGGGAAGATGCGCCCGTCGTCGGCCGTCTGCAGCGTCAGGTCGGCGCTGTTCTTCGCGCTGGCGACCGCGCCGCCGAGGCTGGCCAGCAGCGCGTCGAGGTCCTTGCCCCGCATCTGCGCGGCCTGCGACAGGGTCACCATTTTGCCGTGGGAGGCGCGACGGGCGGGGTCGGCGACGTGGCTGAAACCCTGGTCCACCAGGACCGGGATCGTCTCGGGATAGCGCTCGGTGACCTCGAAGAGGGTCATTTCCGGGGTGATCTGGGCGGGAGTCACGGGAGCCTCCTGGTTGGGTCTATTCAATACCTATTGGTATAGAATATCGGCCAACCAGGGCCGGGTCGCAAGTTAAATCCTGACGGATGAAATCCCGGATCCCGGCGGCTACCAGGGCGGGGAGAACTGCTCGCGGTGCCAGTCGATGAGGTGCCGGATGCCGGCCTCGAGCCCCACCCGGGGCTGGTAGTCGAGTTCCCGGCCGATGCGGGTCGTGTCGGCCACCATGCGCACGACGTCGCCGGGCCAGCTCTCCATCGTGTAGCGGATGTCGGGCCGGGGGATGCCGGTCAGTTCGATGATGTGGTCGACCAGCGCCCGGATGCTCACCGGCCGGCCCCCCGCGATGTTGTAGACGCGCCCCCGCGCCGCGGGATGGGCCCCCACCACGAGCAGGGCGGTCGCCGTGTCCTCGACGTAGTTGTAGTCGCGCTGCTGGTCGCCGGTGCCGATCACCTCGAGCCGCGTCGGGTCGCGCCGCAGCTTCTCGAGCAGGTCGAACATCACGTACTTGCGCTGCCGCGGGCCGAAGGTGTTGAAGATGCGCACGCGCCGGTGATCGAGATCGTAGCAGCGGGTGTAGGCGTCAATCATGAACTCGCCGGCGAGCTTCGTGCCGCCGTAGGGGGACTTCGGCACCAGGGGATGGTCCTCCCCCATCTGGCCGCTCTCGGTCTGGGGCTCGCCGTAGACGGCCGCCGAGGAGGCGAACAGCAGGCGCCCGGCGCGGTGGCGCCGCACGGCCTCCAGGACCTGGAAGGTGCCGGCCATGTTGGCGTTGAAGTCGTAGTCGGGACGCTCGCTGGAGCGGGGCACCGAGGCGTTGGCGCCCAGATGGAACACCATGTCGCAGCCCGGCATGACGGCGTCGAGCGCTTCGGGGTCGGTGATCGAGCCCTCGCGGAACTCGATGGCGGCCATCGACCCGGCCAGGTTGTCGGCCCTGCCGTCCGACAGGTCGTCCAGGACCCGGACCCGGGCGCCGAGGGCCACCAGGCGGTCGGTCAGATGGGAGCCGATGAAGCCCGCGCCGCCCGTCACCAGGACGGTCTTGCCGGCATAGCTCTGTTCGATGCTCATGAGTACCGCCGTCCGCTCCGGCGCCTGGCGCCTGGAATGGGAATCACGCGATGGAGAAGCACGATCGATGATGATACCAGGAACCAGACCGGGTGTCAAAGCGAGTCCGGACAGCGACTTCGGGCTCAACTTGCGGCCGTGGCGGCCGAAACCGATCCTGACCGCACGGATCCGACAATGGTTGCCAAGGGAAGCCCGTGTGGCTTATCATTTCCTGCCCGGCGGCCCGTCCGTGTGTCGCCCGCACACCGAACGAAAGGCCTCGTGAGATGAAGGCTACCACGGCCAAGCGCGCGATGATCACCGGGATCACCGGGCAGGACGGCTCCTACCTCGCGGAGATGCTCCTGGACAAGGGGTACGAGGTGTTCGGCGTCGTGCGACGCACCAGCACCGAGACCATCGAGCGCGTCAACCACATCAAGGACCGCCTGATCTTCGTCCAGGCCGACCTCACCGACCAGACGTCGGTGATCAGCGCCATCGACGAGGTCCGGCCGCACGAGGTCTACAACCTCGCGGCGCAGTCCTTCGTGCCCACCTCCTGGAAGCAGCCGATCCTGACCGGCGACGTGACGGCGCTCGGGGTCACCCGGGTGCTCGAGGCGATCCGGGTCGTCGACAAGTCGATCAGGATGTACCAGGCCTCGTCCAGCGAGATGTTCGGCAAGGTCGTCGAAACGCCTCAGACCGAGCAGACGCCGCTGTACCCGCGCAGCCCATACGGCGTGGCCAAGTGCTACGGCCACTACATCACCGTGAACTACCGGGAAAGCTACGGCATGTACGCGGTGTCCGGGATCCTGTTCAACCACGAATCGCCGCGCCGCGGGCTGGAGTTCGTGACCCGCAAGATCACCGACGGCGTGGCGCGCATCAAGCTCGGCACCCAGGACAAGCTCCACCTCGGCAACCTCGACGCCAAGCGCGACTGGGGCTTCGCGAAGGACTACGTCCGCGCCATGTGGCTCATGCTGCAGCAGGACGAACCCGACGACTACGTCATCTCGAGCGGGCAGACCCACTCGGTCCGGGATTTCTGCGAGGCCGCCTTCGGCCACGTCGGCCTGGACTGGCAGCAGCACGTCGTGGTCGACCCGCGGTTCCACCGGCCGGCCGAAGTGAGCCTGCTGCTCGGCGACCACGCCAAGGCCCGCGCCAAGCTGGGCTGGGAGCCGGAAGTCAGCTTCCAGAGCCTGGTGCAGCTCATGGTCGACGCCGACCTCGAGCGGGTGCAGCAGTCGCTCGACCACGGCGTCCGCGCCTGACCGCGCCGCCATCCACCGTCCCGTCCCGAACCGCGGACCGCTGCCGAGGCAGCGGTCTCGGTCTGAAGGGCTCGCCGTGAAAGTCGTCCTTTTCGGTCCCTACCCCGTCGATCCGCAGTACACCAGCGGCGGCGTGGAAAAAGTCATGTCCAACATGGTCCGGGGTCTGCGCGGCAGGGAGGGTCTGGAACTCCACGTCGTCTCGCTCAGCGCCGTCGGCCGCGAATCCACGGTCCGGGACGGCGACGTCGTGATCCACCACGTCCCGCGACAGCAGCGCTTCAGCCTGCCGACCTTCCGGATCATGAGCGTGCTGCGGGCGCGGCGGACGATCCGCCGCATCGATCCCGATCTCGTGCACTGCCAGGAGAGCGGCCAGGAATCCTACATCGCGTCGGGCCTGCCGTACCCCACCGTGGCGACGATCCACGCCATCTTCAAGAACGAGGGCGTGCACTATCCGGGGATCAAGGCCCGCTTCCGGTACTGGCAGTTCGAGACCCTGGCGAAGCTGGCCCGGCGCGGCATCGACGTCTTCGTCCCGAGCAGCATCTACGCACGCGACGCCCTGACCGAGGTCGGCGACAAGCTGGCGGAGGTGGTCGAGAACCCCATCGAGAGCGGCTACTTCGAGGTGCCGGACGCGCCCGTGCCGGGCCGCGTGCTGTTCGCGGGCACGATCTACCCCCGCAAGGGGATCGAGGTGCTGATCGACGCCGCGTCCCGGTTGCGCGACCAGGGCGTGCCGTTCCAGATCCACATCACCGGGATCGTCAGCGACAAGGACTACCACGCGGGGCTGCACGAGCAGGTCAGGACCCTCGGGCTGGAGGACCGCGTGCACTTCCGCGGCTTCCTCTCCGAAGCGGAGCTGACCCGGGAGTTCAGCGAGGCCTACCTCGTGACTCTGCCGTCGTATGCCGAGACCTCGCCGATGACCGTCCAGCAGGCCATGGCCGCCGGCAAGCCGGTGGTCGGCACGAAGGTCGGCGGCGTCCCCTACCTGGTCCGCGACGGGGTCCACGGGCGTCTGGTCGACGCCGGCGACGCCGAAGCCCTCGCCGCAGCGCTGCGCGAGGTGCTGCTCGACCCCGGCCTGCGCGACCGGATGGGCGCCGGCGCGCGGGAGGAAGCCGTGAAGCGTTTCAGCGCCCGCGAGGTCGGCGACCGCACGGTCGCGCTCTACGAAAAACTCCTGAGAGGCGGCACCCGGTCATGAGAGTCCTCTGGATCGCGAGCATGTTCCCCAACACGGTCAACTGGCTGGCGGGTCCCTGGAACATCCGCGGCACGGTCGCCCTGCACGAATTCACGGGACACGACGTACGGGTGGTCTGCCCGCTCGGCATGGTGCCGCCGCCGTCCCTGCTGAAGAAGTCCGTCGCCCGGCCCGGGCTGCTGAAGGCCTGGTACGACGAGCGCGCCGCGGCCCCCCGGGCCGACGTCGTGCAGGGGATCCCGGCCACCTACCCCCGCTGGACGTGGGGGCCGAAGAAGCTGCTCTGGGGCTACGAGGGCTGGTTCATGTACCGCCAGCTGCGGGACCACCTGGCCGGGGTCGTGCGGGAGTTCCGGCCCGAGGTCATCCACACGCCCTGGCTGTCGCCGGAGGGCGTCTGCGCCTCGCTGATGGGGCAGGAGCACGGCATCCCCGTGGTCGCCCAGGGGATCGGCAACGACGCCAACTACTACCTGCACGAGTTCCCGCACCGGGACTACGTCATCAAGGAGCTGCGCAAGACCTCGGCGCTGTTGTTCAACTGCCAATCCACGCAGCGCAACGCGGAGCTGGCCGGCCTGACCCACCCAAACACCCACATCATCTACCACGGGGTCGAGGTCGAGCTGTTCAAGCCCGACGCGACCCGCACGGAGTTCGGCCACCGGATCGTCACGGTCGCGCAGCTGATCCCGCGCAAGAACCACCAGCTGCTGCTGCACGCGTTCACCAGGCTGCCGCAGGATCTGCAGCGGACGGCGTCGCTGCTGTTCGTGGGCGGCGGCCCGCTCAAGGAGAGCCTGGAGCGGCAGGCCGCCGAGCTGGGCATCGCCGACCGCGTCTCCGTCGCCGGGCGGCTGTCGCACGAGGACATGATCAGGGAGATGCAGCAGTCGGACGTCTACTGCCTGCCCACGCTGTCGGAGGGCATGCCGGTGGCGACGATCGAGGCCATGTCGGTGGGGTTGCCGGTGATCGCGAGCCGCGTGGATGGTCTGCCGGAAACGATCATCGAGCCGACCTGCGGGATCCTGGTGCCGCCCGGCGACGTCGACGCCCTGGCCGCCGCGCTGACCGACGCGCTCGCCAGGAAATGGGACCGCCGGGCGATCCGGGACCACGTCCTGCAGAACTACACCTGGGAACTGTTCGCGCGGAAGATCACCGAACTCTACCAGAGCGTTCAGCCGACCGCTGCGCGCCAGTAGTCCAGCGTATCGGCCAGGGTCTTCTGCCAGGGGATCCGCGGCTCCCAGCCGAACGCGGCGCGCGCCGCCCCCCCGTCGCCGACGGCGACCGGGATGTCCGAAGGCCGCAACCGCGCGGGGTCGACCCGCACGTCGATCGCAACTCCGCTCAGGCTCAGCAGATCGTCCAGGACCTCCCGGATCGTGACCGTCCGGCCGGAGCAGAGATTGTACGCAGTCCCCGATGGGATGGCCGTCCCCTCGCCCACCACGGCGACGTAGGCGTCCAGGACGTCGCGCACGTCCAGGAAGTCCCGCCGCGCCTCGAGATTCCCCACCATGATGACCGGCTCCTGGAGCCCCCGCTCGATCCTGGCGATCTGGGAGCAGAACGCCGACACCACGAAGTCCTGGCGCTGGCCGGGACCGACGTGGTTGAACGGACGCAATACGACCGTCCGCAGGCCCTCGGCGGCCTGCTGCCGGACCAGGATGTCGCCGGCCGCCTTGCTGGCCGCGTAGGGGTTCATCGGCGCGAAGAGGGTGTTCTCCGCGATCGGGACGCCCGCCAGGAACTCGCGGCCATAGGCTTCGGCGGAACCGACGAAGACGAACTGCGCGTCGGGCCGCGCGGCCTTCAGCGCCTCCAGCAGGTGCAGCGTGCCCATGAGGTTGACGTTCCAGGTGAGCACGGGCTGCTGGAACGACGTGGGCACGTGCGACTGGGCCGCCAGGTGGAAGACCAGGGCGGGTTTCTGCTGCGCGATCAGATCGCGGACCGCTCGCAGGTCGGTGATGTCCAGGGCGACGTGGGCGCAGCGGCCGCCGTCATCCGGCAGTGCCTGCATATCGGTGCCGACGATCGCCGCGCCGGGATGTTCCCGGGCCAGGCGCGCGATCAGCTGCTTGCCGACGAAACCGGAAGCGCCGGTCACCAGGATATCCGCGTGTCGTGAAAGCAAAGTCACTCCTGTTCCGCCGCGCCGACCGAGGCCTTGTAGGCGAGCAAGCGGCCCGTGATCTCGTAGCCGGCGGTGTCCGCGGTCACCGCGACGGCGTCGCCGCGGCCGATTTCGAGCGTCGTTTCCGGAGTCGGAATCCTGATCGTTCCCCGGCCTGAGATCACCGTGAGGATTTCGAAGCCGTGTTCGGCCCCGGCAGAGTACACACCGCCTGCGGTCAGGTCCACGACGGAGAGCCGGAAATCGCGGCACGGCGTGCGGTAGACCGAATCCTCGGGGCGCAGCACGACCGCCGCCTGCGGCGCGAACGTCAGGACGTCCGTCAGCTCCCGCAGATCGACGTGCTTGGCCGTGAGCCCGGCGCGCAGGACGTTGTCGGAGTTGGACATCAACTCGACGCCGAACCCCCGCAGGTAGCAGTGCAGCCGGCCGGCGCCGCAGTACAGGGCCTCGCCGGGGGCCAGCTCGACGAGGTTCAGCAGCAGCACGTTCAGCACGCCGGGGTCGCCGGGGTAGAGCTGCAGGATCTCCCGGATCCAGCGGTATTCGGGGCGCTCGTCCCGTCGCCGGTCGGCCGCGGCGGCCAGCTGGGAGAGCAGACGTTCCTTGCGTTCCGCTTCAAGACCCATCAACGCGACGAAGAACGTTTCGAGGGCGTCGGCATCCAGACCGGCGGCGAAGCGCGCGCATTCCGGCGCGATCTCGGGCAACCCGGCCTCGGTCACGAGGTCGAGGATCCCGGCGTACGGCCGGAAGCCCGAGAGGGCCCAGAACCGGTCCAGGGCGCAGATGATCTCCGGTTTGTGGTTGCGGTCCCGGTAATTGCGATGGCGCGCGTCCAGGGGGATCCCGGCGGCTTGTTCGCGGTCGTAACCGGCTGCGGCCTGCCGGGCGTCCGGATGGGCCTGGACCGACAGGGGCTGTTCGACGGCCAGGATCTTGAACAGGAACGGCAGACCGCCGCCGCGGGCGGCGACGGACGCGCCCAGGACGGCGACCGGATCGCCGGCGATGATCTCGCCCAGGGGCCGGCCGCTGCTGGACGAGGGCGCGCCGGGATGGTCGCCCATCCAGAGTTCGGCCTCGGGCTCGACGGCGGGCGCGGGCCGCGACTGCCACTGTGCGAGCAGGCGCCGCGATCCCCAGGGGTAGCGGACGATCGCGGGCTCGAGGGGAAGAAGCGGCATCAGCCATCCCCTTCGATCGCCGCCGCCGCCAGCAGGCGGTGCCGCCGGGCCGACTCCGCCGCGGCGTCCAGGGTCAGGGTCGCGTTCAGTTCGCAGAGCTGGGCATGGCTGAGGGCATTGCCGGGCAGCACCACGTCCCAGTCGTCCTTGCCGTCGCGGTCCAGGCGGGTCCACATGCAGACCCGGCCGCCGTCCGGCAGGTACGTGTCCGCCCGGACGCTGCCGGGGGCCGGGGCCAGGTCGGCGGTCTCGAACACGTTGTAGAGGACGAGGTCGCGGCCGGCGATCGACGGGGCGACCACGTTGACGAGCACGGCGCCGTCGACGTCCAGGCGCCCGGCCGTCACGCCGACGAGGACCGAGCCGCGGATGCTGCCGCCGCCGATGCGGCAATCGATCAGCAGGCTGCCGTCCCGGAATTCGGCCGCGCCGGCCGCGGAGGAGGCGAAGAACGCGCGCATCGCGCCGGCCTCCTGGTCGTCGTCGAGGAGCCGGCGGACGCTGGCCCGGTAGTTCGCCAGCGTGCCGTAGTCCCACCAGTAGCAGCCGGCGCCCACATCGACGCAGCCGAACAGCGGCTCCCCGGCGCGGGCGCCGCGGAATCCCGCCACGAAGTCCGCCAGGCGCCGGTAGTGCGCGCGCGACCTCGCGGCCGGCTCTCCCTTGGCCGCCATCATCTCCAGATAGACCGGCTCGGGCAGGGTCATGGGCATCCAGAAATGGGGGTCGGTGTCGAGCTTGGCGGTCCGGGCCGCGAGTTCGGTCGCGAACTCGGCGTCCAGCGCCGCGAGCATGGCCGCCGACAGGCTGAAGGAGCCGAGGCTCACGCCGATGCCGCCGTCGACGCGCATCACGCCGGCGTCGACGAGGGCCACGGCGGCGGTGTGCGACACCTTCTCCACCTGGACGGCGTCGCCCCCGGGGCCGACGGCCACCAGGCCGTAGCGGTCGAGCCCGTCGCGGCGCCAGGCCGCGGCGTCGGGCATGACTCCCAGCTTGGCCAGGATGTCGACGTGGTGCCGGGGCCGGACCGGCGGCGGCGCGGAGGGGATGAACACCTGGTCGCCCCAGAAGACGCTGAGCCGGCCGCGGCGCATCGGGGCGTACACGGCGGTCTGCCGGATCACGGCCTCGAGGATCGTCAGCGGTTCGACGCGGTCCGCGAGACGCACGAGCCCCGGCAGCTTCACCGCCGGCTTGTTGCCGCCCTCGCTGCCGGGCAGCGGGGCGAGCCGGGTGCCCTTGCCCGCCGTGTGGTAGAGACCGACCGCGGCGCCTTCCCCTAGACGGGCCGCCAGATCGACGGCGTGCCGGTCGCGGGCCAGACGAGCGGCCTCGCGCACGGCGTAGAGCGTGCCCAGACCGTTCCCGGCGCCGCCGGGCCAGTCCTCGTGGATCGCCAGGATCAGGGCGTCCGGCCGGCACACCTGGCCGCGGCCGGCCTCCAGGCGGCGCTGCCAGTAGGCGGCCTGGTCGGCGGAGGTCGTCGAGACGATGATGACGTCCATGCCCGTACCACCGTCCGCGGTATCGAGGATGGATTGCAGGTTCGCGGCGATGCTCATCCGGCATCCTCCAGTCCGACCAGTGGCGTGCTCATGGCCGGGCCCCTTCCCCGATCAGACGGCGGTAGAGATCGAGCAGATTGATCTCCTGGCTGCGCCAGTTGTATTTCTCCCGCGCCAGATCGTGCGCGCGGGCACTCATCTGCGGTAACGAATCCCGAAGCGACAGGAACTTGCGCAGGCCCTCGGCGATGCTGTTGGTGTCGGTCGCATCGACGGCGATCGCCGCGCCGGGAACGACGAACTCATCGACGAAGGAGTCCAAGTTCGAGCAGAAGGTCGGCATGCCCGCCGCCATGTACTCGTACATCTTGTTGACGCTGCTGTGCCGGATCGACAGGTGGTCCTGCGGGTTCGTGAGCATGTTCACGGCCACGTCGTACTGCGCCACCGCGCCCATCACCTCGTCCGGCCGCACGAGTCCGTGGAACACGACCCGCTCCTCGATCCCGAGCTCATTCGCCAGTGTCTTGAGCTGCATCTCGGAATCCCGATACCCGAATGCGATCATGTGGAGATCGATTCCGGGCACCCGCTGCATCGCACGCAGCAGGAGGTCGAGTCGATTGCTCTGCAGATCGTAGCCGCCGCTGTACACGAGTCGCACCGTGCCGACCGGGGCAGCATACGGTCGGAGCGCGGCGCCACGGTCCACGACCGGATAGTTGGCGACGATAGTGATGTCTTCCTCGCGCAGACCGTAACGCTCGGCCATCGCGCGGGCGCGGCCCGCGGCGACGTTGATGATGCCGTCGGCTCGTCGGATGAATCTTTTTTCCAGCCACGCCAGGGATCGGCCCTGCTCCCATTGCACTTCGTGGGCGTCGTAGATGAACACGCCGCGATGGAGGCGGGCCGACAGCCACATGCCGCCCAGGAACATCGTATTGTGCGCATGATAGGCATCCGCTCTCGTCAACAGGAGGCGCAGGTTGATGAGCCCGATGTTCGCGATCATCGACAGGTTGCGCAAGAGTCGGCTGCTGCGCGACACGACGGGCAGGGTCCGGACCTCGTAGGCGGACGACGGCGCCTGCGGACGCTGCCGGCTACCGCGGAACCCGTAGACGGTCACGCGCCAGCCGTTGCCGGCGAGCGTTCCGGCTTCCTTTTGCACGCGGTAATCGTGGTAAATGTCCGAAGACTCAGCCATCACGACTGATTTGGTCACGGGCCCATCCCCTTCTGTCAATTCACGACCACAGAATTCCTCTGATTCTATCATCGGCCAGTGATGACCGTCAATCCGCCGGCTTCCGTCACTTTCGAACAGGTACGTCCGACAGATGTACCTTCGTAATGCTCGGTGCCGCAATCAGACTTTCCATGAGCAACATCGGGCTCTTACGGGTTAGATCGTGACATTTTTAGCGTGTACGCTTACATTTCCATCCGCCAACATCCACACCGCTAACAGCCCGGAGTCGCCCATGCTGCCGAAATTCCTCCTGGTCGCGGCCGCTCGCCCCAATTTCATGAAGATCGCCCCGATCTGGCACGAATTGCAGAAGCACCTCGACCGCTGCGAACCCCTGCTGGTCCACACCGGACAGCACTACGACAAGAACATGTCCGACGTGTTCTTCGAGGAGCTGGGCCTCCCGCGACCGCACGTCCACCTGGGCATCGGCGCCGGCAGCCACGCCGAGCAGGCCGGCCAGGTGATGATCGCCTTCGAGAAGGTCTGCCTGGAGCTGAAACCCGCCCTGGTGGTGGTCGTCGGCGACGTGAACTCGACCCTCGCCTGCTCGATCACGGCCAAGAAGCTCTGGATCCCCGTGGCCCACGTCGAAGCGGGCCTGCGCAGCCGGGACTGGTCCATGCCCGAGGAGATCAACCGCCTCGTCACCGACGCCATCAGCGACCTGCTGCTGACCCCCTCGCGGGACGCCGACGAGAACCTGGCCCGCGAGGGCGTGGCCCCGGAACGGGTCCGGCTGGTGGGCAACATCATGATCGACAGCCTGGCTCTGGCGGTCGAGCGGGTCCGGGACCGCGACGTGCCGGCCCGCTTCGGCCTGGCCAAGGGCAGCTACGGGCTGGTCACGCTGCACCGCCCCTCGAACGTGGACGATCCCGAGTCGCTGCGCCGCATCTTCGACGCCCTGCTGGCGGTCGAGGCGCCGATCGTCTTTCCGGTGCATCCGCGCACGCACAAGATCCTCGAGGCTCACGGGATCGGCGCCGGCGCCGACCGGGCGCCGCACCCGGTCTACCTGGCCGGGCCCATGCCCTACGACGACTTCGTGAACCTGACCCTCAACGCCCGCTTCGTGCTGACGGACTCCGGCGGCATCCAGGAGGAGACCACCTGGCTGGGCATCCCCTGCCTGACGCTGCGCCCGAACACCGAACGCCCGATCACCATCACCGAGGGCACCAACGAACTGGCGACGCTGGCCTCGCTGCCCGGGCAGCTGGCGCGGATCACCGCCGGACAGTGGAAGCAGGGGCGGATCCCCGACCTCTGGGACGGCCACACGGCCGGGCGCATCGTCGAGGCGCTGCTGGAACTCGCGGGGTGAAGCAGCGGCCGGTCAGCGCGCCGCGGCCAGGATGGCGTCGGCCACCTGCCCGACCAGGCCCGTATTGATCACGTAACTGCTCGCGGTGGGCTTCTGCGCGAGCACGAGCTTCGCCGCGATCTCCCCGACCGACCTCAGCATCACCAGGTGGCCGGTACGCTCCAGCCACTCGTCGACCCGCCCCTCGCGCCCCCGGAAGAAGCTGTACGAGGCCACGCCCAGCACCGCCGCCTCGCGGGTCATCGTCCCGCCGCCGCTGATCACCAGATCCATCGCCGCGATCAGGCTCGGCCCGTCGTAGACCCTGTCGGGCACGATGACCTGGCCCCGGAAATCGGCCGGCACGAAGGCCAGCTGCTCGGGGCCGCGGGGCATGAAGACCATCTGCACGTCGGGCCGCGTCCCCATCACGCGCAGGAGCTCCGCGAGCAGCAGCTCCGACTCCGGGTTGTGGTAATGGGCCGTCGTCGCCGGGGGGCGCAGCAGAATACGGATCGCCTCCTCGCGCAGGCCCAGCTCCCGCGCCACGGTGCCGTCGCGTTCCCCGCCGGCGACGTACAGTTCCTCCTTAAGGCCATCGTAGAAGACGACCTTGTCCACGGCGAGCCCGGCCGCGGCGGCCCTTTCGCGGTCGATCGCGCGCGGCAGCAGGATGCGCTTGCAGAACAGGTTGAACAGACGCGGGTCGACCCACTCGTAGTCGTACATCGTGACGGTGGGCACGCCCAACAGGCGCGACGCGATCGGCAGGGCCCGCGACCCGTGGCCGAAGGACACATCCGCGCGCAGGTGCCGCGCGGCGCGCATCAGCGCCTCCGCGCGGCCGAGGGTCCCGGCGACCTTGCCCGAGATGCCCGGGCGGTAGGCGCCGCCGACCTTGATGTACTCGAGGCCGTAGAGATCCAGCAGCTCGCAGGTGCTCGTCCGGTCGCGGGCGGTGAAGACCACTTCGTGGCCGCGCTGCCGCAGCTCCCCGACCAGGGGGCGCATGATCAGCACGTGGGGGCCGTTGTCGGCGTCGAACCAGATCTTCATGGGGCGGACACTCCCTCGCGATGCAGGGCGAGACGGGCGCAGAGCGCCCTGAACATCCACGCCTGCGACCAGCGCAGGTGGATGGCCGGCTGCGTGTGGCGCCGGTGCTTCTGGAAGCGGAAGCCGCCGCGCCGCTCGTCCCAGAGCTCTTCGATCCCACGGCCCAGGATGCGGTCGGCGAACGCGACCGCGTCGGGCTGCAGACGGCGCAGGCTCAGGAAGGTCAGCGCGCCCTGGGCGAAGCTGTGCGGATCGAGCGGGTACAGCGACGTCGTGTAGTAGCGGGGCGTCCCGTCTTCGAGGAACAGGGCGCGCCGGTAGAAGTCCAGGCCGCGCCGCAGGGCCTCCTCCCAGCGGTCGTCGCCGAGCAGCGTCGCCAGGCGGTCGATCGTCTCGAGGTTGTAGCCCGTGTGCAGGTTGTCGATCCAGCCCCAGTGCGCCGCCTCGCCGTAGACCCACGACCCGTCCTCGCGCTGGCGGGAGACGACCCAGTCCGTGGCGCGCCGGGCCGCCTCGCGCCGCGCCGAGGCGTCCGGGCCGCCGTGCGCCGCCGCCTGTGCGAGGATCCGGGCGCCGAACAGCGAGGCGTTGTAGACCCGCGTATCGTCGCCCGGCGAGTAGCTGAAGCAGAGGCCGTCGGCGTCTTCGTGGCGGCGCAGGTCCGTCTCCACGAAGCGGGCGGCCGGCTCGATCGCCACGTCGTTGCCAGCCACCGCCAGGGCGTCCACGACGAAGCTCGTGGCCACGACGGTCGGGAAGAAGGCCGGCTGCAGGAAGGCGCGGCTCTGCCAGGGGAAGTCGTAGCCCCAGCCGAGGCGTGCGGGCAGCAGCTCCCGGTCCGCGCCGGCTCGCGCCGCCAGACCCGGGATCACGGTGCGATCGCCGAAGGCGGGCCGCCCGTCCGGGAGCGAGGCCGAAGAGAGCAAAGCGTCGGCCAGCCAGGCGCGGCGGCCGTCGCCATCGTCGGCGTCCGGCCACACCGCGGCGCCATGCAGCAGCAGGGCCAGCCCCTTGGGGTTCAACCCCGGCGGGACGCGCAGCAGGGGACGCACGTCCAGCGGCGAGCGCTTGACGCCCTGGATGACCGCGAGACGCAGCAGGCGCGACCGGCCCAGCAGGGGCGCCAGCAGGCGACTGTTGAGTCCGTCGTAGGGATCGCTGCCGCGGAATCCCGCGGCCGCGGCGCCGGCCCAGATGCGGCCGGCGATCGCGGCGTATTGGTTGCAGAGACCGGTGCTCACGCGCGGGCTTCCAGGTCGGCCGGATCCACGGCCAGCGCCGCGCCGCCGGCGGCCAGACTGTCCAGGATCCGCAGCGTCGCCAGCGTGGTCGCCAGCTGGGAGGTCAGCGGGATCGGCGCGACGCCGTCGCGGATGCCGTCCAGGAACGCGACGCACTCCTCGGCGTGCCCCTTGCCCGCGCAGCGATGGCGGATCTTGCCGCGGCCGCCCCAGAGCGTGACGCCCGAGAAGTTCTGGATGACGGCGCCGCGACCCGCCCCGAAGACCTCGACCTGCTCCTTCGGCATCGCCTTGGGCCCCTCGGCGAAGTAGCCCAGACTGCCGACCGATCCGTCGGCGAAGCGCAGGTTGACCGTCAGGGTGTCCTCGGGCGTGGCTGCGCCGTTGCGCGTCTCGACGCACATGGCCGACACGGACACCGGATCGGCGCCGCAGAGGTACTGCATCAGGTCGATGAAGTGGCAGACCTCGCCCAGGATGCGCCCGCCGCCCTGCGTCGGGTCCTGGATCCAGTGGTTGCGCGGGATGCGGCCCGCGTTGACGCGGTACATGATCGCGAGCGGCCCCGGTTCGCGCCCGAAGTGCTTGCGGGCGTGGACCGCCGCCTGGCTGAACCGGCGGTTGAAGCCGGTCTGCACGATCGGCAGGTTCCCGGCGTCGGACAGTTCGCGGGACTTCACGGCGATCGCGCGCAGCTGGTCCATGGTCAGGCACAGCGGCTTCTCGACGAAGACGTGCTTGCCGGCCGCGAGCGCCTGCAGGACCAGCGGGCCGTGCTCGTCGTGGCGGGTGGCCACGAACACCGCGTCGGTCGCCGGGTCGGTGATCACCGCCGCGTCGTCGGACACGGCCGTCGCGAAGCCGAGACGGCGGCCGACGTCGGCCGCGCTCAGACCCGTCCGCGTGGAGATCGACGAAAAGCGGACGCGCCGGTCGCCCTTCAGCGGCGGCAGCAGGAACGTCTGGGCGAAGGAGCCCGCGCCGCAGAAGCCGACGCCGATGCGGTCGCCCCCCTTCGCTGCAGCCGGGCGCAGCACGAGCGGACCGTCGAGACGGTGGCGCTGCGCCGGGTATTCCAGCAGGATGCCGCAGTAGGCCTCGCTGCGCGTCGCGATCATCTCGTAGGCGCGGGCCGCGTCGTCGAAAGCCAGGCGGTGGGTGACCAGGGCGAGGGGATCGCAGCGGCCGGCGGCCACCAGGTCCAGCACCGCTTCCAGGTTGCGGCCCTCGGTCCAGCGCACGAATCCGTAGGGGTAGTCCAGGCCGCCCTCTTCGTACGACGGATCGTAGCGGCCCGGTCCGTACGAGCAGGACACGCTGAAGGACAGTTCCTTCTCGTAGTAGTCGTTGCGGGGCAGGTTCATGCCCACCGCGCCGACCACGACGATCCTCCCCCGCTGGCGCGCGATGCGGCCCGCCATGCGGACCGGCTCGTCGCCGGCCGTGGCCGCGCAGATCAGCACGAGGTCGGCCCCGTGGCCGCGGCTGAAGTCCCCGATCATGGCCTCGGCGGGATCGCTGCCGAGGTTCGCGGCGCCGTCGGCGAAGGGCCGCGCGCGCTCGATGGCCACCGGATCGATGTCCGTGGCGAAGACGCGGCAGCCGTTGGCCTTCAGCAGCTGGCAGGCCAGCAGCCCGATGGGGCCCAGGCCGATGACGACCGCGTGCTCGCCCAGGGTGGGCGCCGCCAGCCGCACGCCCTGCAGGGCGATCGCCGCCAGCGTGGTCATCGCCGCAGCGTCGGCCGGCACGCCGTCAGGCACCCGGGCGACCAGGTTGACGGGGACCACCACCTCGTCGGCGTGGTTGGCGTATCCGCCGCCGGCGCAGGCGACCAGGTCGCCCGGCGCGAAGCCCTCGACGTCCGCCGCCACCTCCAGGACCTCGCCGCTGAGGCTGTAGCCCAGGGGCTGCGCCCCCTCCAGCTTGTCGCGCACCTTCTGGATGGTGTTCTTCAGGCCGAGCTGCCCGACCATGTCGAGCACCTGCTTGACCTGGTCCGGCTTCGACCGGGCCTTGCCGAGCAGCGACATGCGGCCGGTGACCACCTTGTTGCCTTCGGTGCCGGGGCTGATGGCCGAGTAGATGGTGCGCACGCGCACGCATCCCGGCGGCAGCAGGGGCGCCGGCGCTTCCACCAGGCGCACGGCTCCGTCCTTGAGGGTCTGGGCGAGGATCTTCACGGGCGCTATCTCCTCGTGTTGCAATGCTATTCCATCGGGGGATCTATCGGCCGTCCGACTCAAGGGTAAAGCACGCTTCCGCACGGGCAAGCCGAATTATCGGCTCCCCGGGATCGACCGCGGCCACGGTCCGCTCTACAGCTTGCGTCCGATGAAGACCATGAAGGGGCTGAGAGAATCCGATTCCCAGCCTCGGTCCCGCAACACCAGCCGGTACAGGATGTTGATACCTTGTTGCAACTGCTTGCCGATCTTCAGCAGCAGCGTGCGCTTCGCGCCTGGCAGGATTTTGTACATCTGGAAGGAGAAAGTGCCGTACAGCCCGCAGAACAGGGGCTCGACGGGCACTTCGCTGAAAAGGTCCCGAAAAGCGGCCAGATTCGTGATCGCGAGGTTATGGGCGGCGAGGTCAGCAGAATTGAAGAAACCGTAGATTCTCTTGTTCAAACCGTTGAGATTGGGCGCGACGATGACCAGAAATCCGTTCTTCTTGAGGAGCCCGACGTGTGCGTCGATCATCCGGTCCGGATCGGAAAAATGCTCGATGAAGCTGAGCGAAAACACTAAATCGAACGCTTCCCGCCAGTCTCGCTGGATCTCCGGCGAGGTAACGTCGCCGCGGATCACCTGCTCGGGATCGATACCATTGGCGACGAATGTCTTGCGGTTGTTCGCTACCCCGACTTCGGAATACTCGATGCCGTAGGGGTCGTAGCCGAACCGCCGATGAAGCTCGACCAGGTATCCCCCTGGTGCGCTTCCCAACTCCACGACCTTGAGCCCGGGCTGGCGGGGTAGGAATTTCTTCAGGATCACTTCGTACAGGCGATATTCCGAATAGCTGGATCGGAACGAATACAGCCGCTCTCCAAGCAGACGTCGGGCCAGCGATTTGTTCGTGCGTTCGACCGCGGCAGTTTTCGGGACGCAGATCTCTTCATGGAAGCGGTCCCAATAGTTCTGGTCCGTTAGCTTGCTCATCAACACTCCTCGTTGCCGCCAGTCGTCCCCACCACACGGCGCCGCGAAGCGCTCCACCGCCCATCCAACAACATACTGTCAATAAACATATTAGAAAGAAACGACCCCGCCTCGGGATCTCTCGCGACACAGATCCTACCAGGGTAGCGGGACCAGCACGAGATGTCAATCGGGGGCGGTGCGTCGGCTCCCCTCGCATCACGGATCGCCATCGCTTATCATTCTCCGGTTGTTGCCGCCCCCTCTGCCGACACCGGGAGGAATCCGAAGTGCGCCACCTCGTGCTGATGACCGTGCTGCTGGCCGCCCTTGCGAGTCCGAGCCTCGCCGCCGACCCGCACCCCTTCTCCGTCCACGACATGCTGGCGATGCAGCGCCTCTCCGACCCCCGGGTCTCCCCCGACGGGACGCAGGTGCTCTTCACGCTGCGCACGACCGACCTCGCCGCGAACCGCGGCCGCACCGACCTGTGGCTCGTCGCCCTGGACGGCAAGTCGGAACCGCGCCGCCTGACCGCCGACCCCGCCTCCGACTTCAACGGCCGCTGGCTGCCGGACGGCCGCATCGCCTTTTTGAGCACGCGCTCGGAGTCCTCGCAGATCTGGACGATCGACCCGCGCGGCGGCGAAGCCGTCCAGGTCACGCGTCTGCCCCTGGGCGTCGAGAATTTCGAGGTCGTGCCGCAGCTGGAGGCTTACGCCTTCTCGCTGGCCGTCTACCCCGACGCCACGATCGCCGAGACGGTCGCGCGCGACGCCGCCAAGGCGGCGACCGTCGCCACCGGCCGGACCTACGACGAGCTGTTCTTCCGGCGCTGGGACACCTGGGAGGACGGCAAGCGCAACCACGTCTTCCTGCGCCCCTGGGCCGGGACCGACGAGCAGGTGCGCGACCTGACGCCCGGCCTGGACGCCGACACGCCCACGCTGCCCTTCGGCGGCAGCGAGGAGTTCGCCTTCAGCCGCGACGGCCGCACGCTGGTCTTCGCCGCGCGGGTCAAGGACGGCAGCGAGGCCGCCTGGAGCACCGACGACGACCTCTACGCCGTGAGCACCGACAGCCCGAGCCGCCGCCTCTGCCTGACCGAGGCGAACGAGGCCCAGGACACCCAGCCCCTCTTCTCGCCCGACGGCAAGACCCTGGCCTGGCTGGCCATGGACCGTCCCGGCTACGAGGCCGACCGCTACCACGTCGTCCTGCGCGGCTGGCCGGACGGGACCGAGCGGCGCCTGGAGCTGGACTACGACAACCTGGCGCTCAGCCCCGGCTCGCTGCTGTGGTCGGCCGACGGCAAGTCGATCTACGTCACGGCTCCCTACCTGGGCCAGCACGCGATCTTCGCGCTGGACGTCGCCTCGGGCAAGGCGCGCCTGGTCGTGCGCGACGGCAACAACGGTTCGCCGCGCCTGGCCGGCAAGCGCCTGCTCTACGCGAAGAACCACCTGCGTTCGCCCGACGAGTTCTACACCTGCGCCCCCGCCGGCGGCGACGAGCGCCGCCTGACGCACATCAACGACGCCGCGCTGGCCGCCTGCCGGATGGGTGAGCCCGAGCAGTTCACCTTCAGGGGCTGGAACGACGAGGTCGTGCACGCCTACCTGGTGAAGCCCTACGACTGGACGGCCGAGGCCGCGGCCGCGGGCCGCACCTGGCCCGTCGCCTTCCTCGTGCACGGCGGCCCGCAGGGCAGCTTCGGCAACGATTTCCACTACCGCTGGAACCCGCAGGCCTACGTGGGCGCCGGCTTCGCCACCCTGGCCGTCGACTTCCACGGCTCCACCGGCTACGGGCAGCCCTTCACCGACGCCATCCGGCACCACTGGGGCGACCGGCCGCTGGAAGATCTGGAGAAGGGCCTGGCCGCGGCCCTCGCGGACTACCCCTGGCTGGACGGCAGCCGCGTCGTGGCCGCGGGCGCGAGCTACGGCGGCTACATGATCAACTGGATGCACGGCCAGCCGTTCGGCAAGAAGTTCCGGGCCTTCGTCTGCCACGACGGCAACCTGGACGAGCGCATGGCCTACTATGACACCGAGGAACTGTGGTTCCCCGAGTGGGAGCACGGCGGCACGCCGTGGACCGAAGGCTCGGGCTTCGGACTGCACAACCCCGTGGACTACGTGCAGAACTGGAGCGTGCCCACGCTGGTGGTGCACGGTGCGCTGGACTACCGCGTTGTCGACACCCAGGGGCTGAGCACCTTCACCGCCCTGCGCCGCCTGGGCGTGCCGGCGCGGCTGCTGTACTTCCCGGACGAGAACCACTGGGTGCTGAAGCCGGCGAACTCGATCCAGTGGCACGATGAGGTCATGGCCTGGCTCACGCGCTGGACCCAATAGATCCCGACCCTTCGTGACAGGGGACGCGCGCCGGGCACATCGTGTGCCCGGCGCGCTTGACTTACGGTCCCCAGCGCCCTCCTGGCGCTGAGGACCTCCAGACACCCCTGTCACGGAGGGTCGGGATCTGTAGAGGGTGAGCTCTGGACCGGTCAGGTCGGTAAGGCGATGGGTGCGCCCGGGAGGTCTTCGAACCGCCAGGTGCGATCGAGGAACGTCTGCATCCACAGCTCCAGGTTGAGCAGAGCGTAGAGCTGCAGACTGTTGTCTGCGAGGCCGGAGATGTTGTCAGCGGTCAGACGGGCTACCGTTGCCGGCTCGACGATCCCGCGACGGGCGAGCGTTCCCTCCGAAAGCGCATCGCTCAAGAGCGGTGCGAGATCCTTCACGAGCCAGGAGCGGATCGGGGCGCCGAAGCCGGCCTTCTTGCGCCAGACGATGTCGTGCGGCAGCGCCGCCTCCTGGCTCTTCTTGAAGATGTACTTCCTCTGGCGACCGTGGAGCTTGAGTTGCGAAGGGATCCGTGCGGCAAGGGCGACGAGCTCGTCGTCGAGGAGCGGCACCCGCACCTCGACGGACGCGGCCATCGCCATCTTGTCGGTGTAGGTGAGGTTGAGGCACGGCAGGAACGTCTTGGCGTCGACGTAGAGGAGCTTGCTCAGCTCGTCGACGTCACCCACGTCATCGAAGAGTGCGCGGTGCCCGGTAAGCGGGTCGTACGCACCGATGCTCTCGGCGAAGCCCGACGTCAGCAACGACCCGAGCTCGGACGTTGAATAGTACGTCGAGAAGGCGAGATAGCGCTCGGTGGGAGACAGCCTGGCCCCGCGCATGAACTTCCACAGGTTGCGCCGCGGGCCGCGCAGCCGCCCGGGCCGGCCGGGGTGGGCGGCGCCCGAGACGAGCCACTCGAGGCCACGTTTGACGGGTCTCGGAATGCGGTCGAGCGAGCGCGAGATGCCGTAGGCGAGGTAGCGGGGATAGCCGGCGAAGATCTCGTCGGCGCCCATGCCGCTCAACATCACAGGCATGCGAGTCGAGGCTTCCCGGCAGATCAAGTAAGTCGAGATCGCGGCGGGGTCGGCCACCGGCTCCTCCAAGTGCCACACCGCCTTCGGCAGCAGGTCGAGGACATCGGGCTTGAGGATGTACTCGAAGTAGTCGGTCTTGAATAGCTTCCCGATGCGGCGTGCATGAACGAGATCGTCGGGAACGATCTCGTGACGGAGATCCTCCTGGTCGAAGCCGACGGTGTAGGTGCTGACGCGCTGCTGTCCTTGCTCGGACATCGCGGCGACGATCGCGGACGAGTCGACGCCGCCACTGAGAAACGCCCCGAGCGGCACGTCGCTCACCATCTGGCGCCGCACCGACCGTTCGACGGTTTCGGCGACGCGGTCGCGCCACTCGCTCTCGGGCAGGTTCTCAGGCGAGAACTGCAGATCCCAGTATTGGTGTGTCGTGAACGTCGTCGCTCCGGCCCACGCGAAGTGGCCGGGAGGCAGTTTGCGGATCTCCTTGAACGCCGTCTTCGGGTCGGGCACCCAGAGGAACATGAAATAGTCGGCGATCGCCGTCTCGTCGAGCGTCGGCCGGCCGATCAGCGGAAGAAGCGCGCGCAACTCGGAGGCGAAGGCGAAGACGCCTTCGCGTTGCGTCCAGTAGAGCGGTTTCACGCCGAGCCGGTCACGCGCGAGGAACAGCTTCCGGTCCCGATTGTCCCAGATCGCGAAGGCGAAGATGCCGTTGAGCCGCTCGAGCATCGCCGGCCCTTCGAGTGCGAAGAGGCGCAGGATCACCTCGGTATCGCAGTCTGAGATGAACCGCTCACCGCGCTGCTCGAGGTCGGCGCGCAGCTCCCGGAAGTTGTAGATCTCGCCGTTGTAGGTGATCCACCAGCGATCGGCGAACGACATCGGCTGCGCGCCTGCCGGGGTTGGATCGATGATCGCGAGGCGCCGGTGTCCGAGCGCCGCCGGAGGCTCACCCGGGAAAGTGCGGACGCCGCGCCCGTCGGGGCCGCGATGCGCCATCGAGTCGGTCATCAGACCGATCTCTCGCTCGTCCAACCGTCCTACCACTCCACAGATACCACACATCCGTCATCTCCCTTTATTTGCGCCACCCGGACACTCTCAAGGGAGCTTGCCTGCGTGTCAACCGTCAACCCGTTGCAATTAGACAACACCCCACGGCCTGACCTCGTGCACGAGCCTGTCCGCAAGGGATCAGTAGCAGTATTTCATTGCGGCATGACGGTATTTCGGCGATAATTGAAAATGATTCACAGGGAGCATAAGCAGGGAGGCTGACTTTGCCAGGCGTCTATGGTCTATTAATGTCGGCGGCAAATAACCGCGCCGGCCAGATTGCCAGAAATCTAGCAAATTCGATGGCTATCTATTCTTGGGAGAGAAGCCATACTTTTGAAATCATTCCCGATCAAATCTATATCGGATTAACAGTACGTAGTGATGATGAACTTACTGGGAAATGTTGCATTCAGCATGATGCGGGGCTGACTTGTGTCGTCGATGGTTTTATTGCGACCGGGCAGATTGATAAGGATTGTGACCGCCTGATATCCATTCAGCACCATGCAGAAGTCGTATGTAATGCGTACCGAGCCTATGGCATGGATTTGTTTTCACGACTCACCGGGCAGTTTTCAACTATCATATGTGATGCTAGGCACAATCGTCTTGTTGCCGGAACAAGTCGTTGCGGATATGCGCCACTCCATGTGTGTCGTAACAACGACAGCTACGCCTTGGCCACATTGTTGGGCCCCGTCGCATCATGTGGTATTGTGAAGACCGAACCGGATCAAGACGCGATTTCGCTATTTCTCACATACGGCCAATATTTCGGCCAAAGCACGCCGGTCAGAGGTGTGGAAGTTCTCGACGCCGCGACGAGTATGGACATTTCATTCGATGGAAGTAAGTCTCAGCGGAAGACTTATTGGAATTTTGGGCAAATACACGAAATGCCTTCAGATATTGGCTTGGATCAACGGGTAGATTCCGTGTGCGAAGCACTGTTGGCGGCTACCCCAAGGATTGTGAAGCGCGGTGATAATATTGTGTCTGGCTTATCGGGCGGATACGACTCGCGACTTGTGACCACATTAACCGCGCAGGAAATACCTGACATCCAAGCATGGACGTTTGGGGGGAAGAACTCGACAGATCTTGCGACAGCGAGAGAAGTATGCCGGACTCTCAATATCAACCATCTAGCTTACCCCCTTGAGCCGGAAGTAATTCCGGAATACGCATCCAACTTTTCTGCAACTACAAACGGCGCAATGACAATTAACCTAGCGGTAGGTCTCAAGCGTTGTCAGGATCTGCGGGAACGAGCGAATCTCGTACTTAACGGAGTTGCTGGTGACGCCATCCTGGGCGGCAGCATGCTGGGCCCGAGCTACAAGAACATGAAGGGATGGATGGAGTACAGACTGGGCCGTGGCCCTAGAGCTGCCCATCCTTTGTTGGAGCACAACAAGAATAACAGCGATATTGCTCTCTATATAGAGACAAAGTACGGCCATAGGAATATGCTTGCAGATCATCTCTACCCTCGTGCGCCGTTGCTTCGGGACATGATCCTGGGTGATTTAGATCAAAACTATGCGGAAGTCCCAAATAATTGGCGTACGGAGCAGTGGATTTTCCACAATCGAGTACGCCGATGGACGATTATGGGCGCCCTGAGTGATAGGTCATTTTTCGCAGATGATAGCCACTTCTATGACCAGGAAGTGTTCGAACGCAGTATCTCGATACCTATGAAATGGCGAAGGGGACATCATGCCTATGTCAAGGTATTCAAGAAATTGATTCCAGAAGTTTGCAACATTAAGATCGGAAATACCGGTTTGCTTCCTACTGCGCCGCGTTGGCGCCTAACCATGGCACAGTTGGCTAAAAAACTATCAAGTAATAAATGCGCTCCAACGACAGCTGCTAATTTCGATGATGCATTAAGAATGCAACTAAAAGAATACTATGGAGATTTGATTCACTCATCGTCAGTGATGAACCGCACATTTTGGGATGGACGGAAATTACAGCAGTTGTTCGAGGCTCATCAACGGAATCAGATTAATTGCGGGAATGAGCTCGGTCTGGTGATTGCTGCCGAGCTATTTTTACGTCGCTGGGTTGATCGCAGTGATGCCATATGATGAATCCGAAAGTGTCTGGCGATAGCGATTACCGCGAAAAAGCAGATCACGCCGCGACTCAACCGCGGCCCGCCGCCGGTCGGGATCGGATCACTCCCCCGTAGCACTACGGTACATCGCTTTCACCCTGCCCCAGGTCGAACTTTCGGTCGGCGTGACGGAATTCGCCGTGATCGTGAGCTCCACCCGCGAGATGGTCAGGCCCTCCTCTTCCGACGGCCCGCAAAAGATATCCGACAAGCCGCTCGGCCTGTACGACGCGTTCATAAAACACATGTCATCCCCATCACAGAGCCCCTCGCCCGATCCCTCGACGTCCGCCACGGCGGTCACGTCGTAAGCGACCTGGTACCAGACAGGAAAGTGGATGTAGGAGTTGCCCACGCGTACGGTCAGATGCAGGTCGTACCAGCCGTCGTGCGTCGGGTCGAGGCAGGAATAGTACACGCGCCCTCCGATCCCGACCGCGCGGATCGAGACTTCGGTGATGCCTGTGAATTCCGCCCCGAAGTCGAACATGTGTCCGTAGTTCAACGGCAGGTCGTGCACCTCGTACACGTAAGTATCCGCCCGCGCCGTCGGGGCGACGAGGCCGAACACGCTCACGGCACCGAGGATCCCGACGGTTCTCAGCAATCCGATCATGGCTGCTCCGATGGCGATGGGCGATCCATATTGAGTCTACGGACTCTCCCGCCACGGTGTCAACAGAGCCCACCCCTGCCGGGCTTCACCGAGCCGCGACGGGATTCACGCGCACGGTGCAGGACCAGAACGCCTGCTCGTCGATCCCCTGCACTTCCATGAGGCCCGAGATCGCCCCGGCGGCGGTGCGCGTAAGGCTCGCGTGGTGATAGAACATATCATGGTAGTTGAGCAGATCGGCATAATCGACGGTGCTCAGGGAACCTTCCAGACGCAGGACCGGCGAGTATTCGTTGGTCGGCGGTCTGAAGAAGAGCTGGACGCGGATGGAGTTGCTGCCGAGATCGGTGACCTGCACCGTGACGTTGACATGCCGGTTCGTGATCTGGAGCCCGGGGTTGTTGAAGACCCCGGTGCCTTCGTAGACGCCGTTCCAGGGACCGCTGAAGCGGTTGTCGTTTTCACTGTCCAGCGACGGCCAGACGGTCGGAGAGCAGGCGCCGAAGGCGATGGCGACGGGCAGGCAGACGACCCATGACCACCGGCGTAGGGCGGACCGCGACAAACATGTCATCGTGGCTCCGAGCGTGATGGGCGATCAGTCTGCAAGGTAGGGATTGCGCGGCTCCGGCGTCAACAGGGCCCGATCCTTGCGAGGATCCCCATCGACCGGTCCCGCGAACGGGGCGCCGGCTTCCCGGGGTTTCCCGGGACGAACCGACGGTTCCCCGCTGCGGTGCAACAGGCCGGGTCCTTCCCAGAGCGGGAGGTGCCATCATGCACGCACGGATCACGGGAGCATTGCTGATCGCCCTGGTGGCGACCACGGCCGTCAACGCCGTCGGTTGTCCGGCGACCCTCGACGTGAACGCCAACGGCGGCAAGGCTTGGCTCGGCATGAGCGCCGGCGGATTCATCGCCGGCGAGGGGCAGAGCTTCCACAACGAGTGCGACGGGGCTCTGTACACCGTGTCCTTCCAGGTGGTCCTGGACGGCCTGGCCGCCGGCGGCGTGCCGCCGCTGGGCGCCGGCGACACCGTCTACGCCCAGGTGCGCACCCTCGGCGGCGCCGTGCTGGCGACCCGGTCGCAGGTGCTGAACTTCTCGACGGGGACGTCGTGGATCACCTTCGACTTCACGACCCCGACGCTGAACCTGCCGGCCGGCGACTACCTGATCGCCTGCTACACGGCATCCGCCAAGCAGGGCCGGGTGGCCTACTTCCAGAACGGCGACCCGTACGCCGGGGGCGTGCGGTACATCTCGGAGACGGGGGAATTCGGACCCTGGAACGCGCTCACGCCGGCGTACGGCGACCTCGCGATCATGCTGACGCTGGAGGGCGAGGTGGTCGCGAACGAGGCCGCCACGTGGGGCGCCGTCAAGGCCGCTTATCGCTGAGGCGCTTCAGGCGCCGGCCGCCGGCGGCTTGCGGTCTTCGGCGAAGACGCGCAGGCGCCGTGGCGTGACGTAGACCTCCGTGTCCGCACCCAGCCCCAGCTGGGCCAGCAGTTCCTGGGGCAGCTCCGCGTTGAGGAGCGCCCCGTCGGCCGTCAGCAGTTCCAGGCGGGCGACCGGGCCCGCGCTCTGCACCCGCTTCACGACCGCCCTGATGGCCGCCTGCGACGGCGGCGCCAACGACACGTCCCACTCGTGCGGCCGCACGAACACCCGCGCCGGGCCGGCCAGGCGGCCGTGGTCGCCGGCATCCAGTTCGACGTCCGCGAACGCGACGCGGCCCGCGTCGACGCGGCCGTGGAACTGGTTCACCTCGCCCAGGAACCTCATGACGAACTCCGTGGCGGGGTGGTGGAAGACCTCGTCGGGCGTGCCCTCCTGCTCGATGCGTCCCTCGTTCATGACCACGACCCGGTCGGCGACCTCGAGCGCCTCGTCCTGGTCGTGCGTGACGAAGACGCTGGTGACGTGCAGCTCGTCGTGGAGACGGCGCAGCCAGACGCGCAGCTCCTTGCGCACCTTCGCGTCCAGCGCGCCGAAGGGCTCGTCCAGCAGCAGGACCTGCGGTTCGACCGCCAGCGCGCGCGCCAGGGCCACGCGCTGGCGCTGGCCGCCGGAGAGCTGGCCCGGGTAGCGGTCGGCCAGGGTGTCGAGCTGGACCATGCGCAGCAGATCGCCGACCCGCGCGCGGATCTCCTGCTTGTCCGGACGCTCCCGGCGCGGGCGGACCTGCAGGCCGAAGGCCACGTTGTCGAACACGGTCATGTGCCGGAACAGGGCGTAGTGCTGGAACACGAAGCCCACGCCGCGGCGGCGCACCGGCCGCACCGCCACGTCGGCGTCGTCGAACAGGACCTGGCCGCTGCCGTGGTCCGCCTGCTCCAGGCCGGCGATGATCCGCAGCAGCGTGGTCTTGCCCGAACCCGAGGGGCCGAGCAGGGCCATCAGCCGGCCCGTGGGCACCGTCAGGCTGACGTCGTTCAGGGCGCGGAAGGCGCCGAAGGTCTTGGTGATGTTCCGGGCCTCGATGCTCATGACGCCTCATGGGGCTGGAGTGCCGTCTCGATTTCAGTCGTCGTGATTTGGGCCGCCGCGGCGCCCGCCCGCCGTTCCACCACGGCTTTCGCGACCAGGGTCACGAGCGCCAGCATCGCCAGCAGCGAGGCCACGGCGAACGCGGCGACGTAGTTGTACTCGTTGTAGAGGATCTCGACCTGCAGCGGCATCGTCGCGGTCTTGCCGCGGATGTGGCCGCTGACCACCGACACGGCGCCGAACTCGCCCATGGCGCGCGCGTTGCAGAGGATCACGCCGTAGAGCAGCGCCCAACGCACGTTCGGCAGGGTGACGCGCCGGAAGGTCTGCCAGCCGCTCGCGCCGAGGGTCATGGCCGCCTGCTCCTCTTCGGTGCCCTGCTCCTCCATCAGCGGGATCAGTTCGCGGGCGACGAAGGGGAAGGTCACGAAGATCGTCGCCAGCACGATGCCGGGCACCGCGAAGATCACCTGCAGGTCGTGGGCCGCCAGCCAGGGTCCGAACACGCCGTTGGCGCCATAGATCATGATGTAGACCAGGCCGCTGACGACCGGGGATACGGCGTAGGGCAGATCGATCAGGGTGATGAGCAGCCGCTTGCCCGGGAACGAGAACTTCGCGATGGCCCAGGAGGCGGACAAACCGAAGAAGACGTTCACCGGCACCGCGATCGCGGCGACCAGCAGGGTCAGCCGGATCGCCGCCAGCGCCTCGGGATCGCGGAAGCTGGCGAGGTAGGCGCCCAGCCCCCCGCGCAACGCCTCGGCGAAGACCGTGACCAGCGGCAGCACCAGCACGCATCCCAGCACGAGCAGCGTCGCGGCGATCAGCAGGCGGCGCACCGGCGCGGACTCGCCCACGCCCTGCCGGGGCCGCGATGCCGCACGATGCCTGCCGCCGGCGCCGGCCATCTCAGTTCCCCTCGCGGTAGCGGCCCGTCCAGCCCTGCAGCAGGTTGACCGCCAGCAGGATCGCGAACGACAGCACCAGCATCACGGCCCCGATCGCGGTCGCGCCGGCGAAGTCGTACTGCTCGAGCTTGGCGACGATCAGCAGCGGCACGATCTCGGTCTTGTTGGGCATGTTGCCCGAGATGAACACGACCGAACCGTACTCCCCGACCGCGCGGGCGAAGGCCAGCGTGGTGCCGGTCAGCAGGGCCGGCAGGACCGTCGGCACGATGACCTTGCTCAGGATCTGCAGCCTTCCCGCGCCCAGGACGGCCGCGGCCTCCTCGACCTCGGCGTCGAGGTCCATCAGCGCCGGCTGCAGCGTGCGCACGACGAAGGGCAGGCCGATGAACACCAGCGCCACGGTCACGCCCAGGGGCGTGAACGCCACCGGCAGCCCCAGCGGCGCGAGCAGGCGCCCGACCCAGCCCTGCGGTGCGAACAGGGCCGTCAGGGCGATGCCCGAGACGGCCGTCGGCAGGGCGAAGGGCAGATCGACCAGCGCATCGACGACGCGCTTGCCGGGAAACTCGTAGCGCACCAGGGTCCAGGCGACGAGAAAACCGATGACCGCGTTGATCGTCGCGGCGATCAGCGACGCCCCGAAGCTGAGCCGGAAGGCGGCCAGCACCCGCGGCGTCGTGACCGTCTCCCAGACCCCGCCGAAACCCAGCCCGGCCGAACGCACGAACAGGCCCATCAACGGGATCACCACGACCACGCTGACCATGAACACGGTGATCCCGAGCGTCGGGCCGAACCCGGGCAGCACGCCGACGCGGCGCCTGGTTCGGCCGCGCTTCACGCCGTGACCGTCCGCGGGGCCGCCTGCCGGCGCCGGGTCACTGGCCGCCCGCCGTGATCCGGTCGAAGATCCCGCCGTCGTCGAAGTGGGCCCGCTGCGCCTGTTGCCAGCCGCCGAAGACGTCGTCGACGGTGATCAGGGTCAGGGCGGGGAAGCGGGCCATGTCCGCCGCGTCGGCGTGTTCGGGGGAGACGGGCCGGTAGTAGTGGCGCGCCGCCAGGCGCTGCCCCTGCGGCGAGTAGAGGAATTCCAGGTACGCCTGCGCGATCTCGAGCGTCCCGTGCTGTCGGGCCCAGTGGTCCACGACCGTGACCGGCGGTTCAGCCAGGATGCTGACCGAGGGCACGACGATCTCGAAGTCGCCGGCGCCCAGCTCGTTAACGGCCAGGAAGGCCTCGTTCTCCCAGGCCAGCAGCACGTCGCCGATGCCGTTGCGGGCGAAGGTGTTGGTCGATCCGCGGGCGCCCGAGTCGAGCACCGGCACGCGCTTGAACAACTCGGCCACGAAGCTCTGCGCCGCGGCCTGCGCGGCCTGGACCTCGGCCGCGGCCGCCGGGTCGTGCAGCTTGGCCAGGTCGCCGAGTTCGCGGCGCAGGACGTGGGCCCAGGCCGCCAGGTAGTTCCAGCGCGCGCCGCCCGAGGTCTTCGGGTTGGGGGTCACGATCGCGACGCCCGGCTTCAGCAGGTCGTCCCAGTCGCGGATCTGCTTCGGGTTGCCCTTGCGCACCAGGAAGACGATCGTCGAGGAGTAGGGCGACGAGTTGTGCGGCAGACGCTGCTGCCAGTCCGCCGGCAGGTAGCTCGTGTGCTTCGCGATGGCGTCGATGTCGTAGGCCAGGGCGAGGGTGACGACGTCGGCCTGCAGACCGTCGATCACGGCGCGGGCCTGCTTGCCGGCCCCGCCGTGGGACTGATTGATGGTCACGGCCTGCCCCGTCTTCGCCAGCCAGTGCGCGGCGAAAGCCGCGTTGACGTCGCGGTAGAGCTCGCGCGTGGGATCGTAGGACACGTTCAGCAATTCGACGGGCTTGGGCGCCCCGCGGGCCGCGCCCGACAGCAGCACCGCGACGACGGCCAGGACGAGAACGGCGGTGATGCCCAGGATGCGGATTTTCATGACGTGCCCTCCGGTGCGGACCCCGACGAGATTCTAGCTCGAATCATGATGACTTACAAGATCCGTGCGCAGCCACCTTAAGAGTGCAACATGTTGTCATAATATACGTTATATTATAATCACCAGCCCGCGATCCGGTTTCTGTCAAATATCATGGAACTTTTCCTTCATATATGACGGGATCCCGACATATGATCTGGATCTGAGGAGGTCCCACGATGCAAGACCAACGCTTGGTCATGCTCGAGGTCTGGCGCGCCATCTGCCGGCACACGGCCCTTGAGGAATCCCTGGCCACGATCGGCGGCATCCTCGCCGACGAGCTGCCCGTCGACCGCCTGGCGGTCGCCGTGCCCGACGAGGCCGCGGCGCAGCTGCTCACCTGGACGGCCGAACTCGGCGGCGAAGGGCAGGGCGCCCCGAGCCGCACGGCGTCCCCGCTGCCCGCCGCCACGGTCCGGCGCCTGCGCGTGTGGGCCCGGCGGTCCGGGGCGCAGCACCTGCGCGACGGAGCGGCTCCCGACGGCGAGGGCTGCCCGGTGGGTCCCGCGGCGGACGGTGGCGAGTGGCTGGCCGCCCCCCTGGGCGACGGCCCCGACCCGCAGGGCGTGTTGCAGCTGCGGGCCCGCGCGCCGCAGATGTTTGCGCCCGAACACCTGATGCTGTTCACCGAGCTGCAGCGGGCCTTCGCCACGGCCCTGGAGAACGACCACCGTCTGCGCGAACTGTCGGCGCTGCGCGCGGCCGCGGAGGCCGACAAGCGCTCCGCCCTGTCGCGTCTGGGGCGCGCCGATCTGACCGACACGATCGTGGGCGTGGAGAGCGGTCTGGAACCCGTCATGGCGCGCGTGGCCCTGGTGGCGCGCTCGGGAGTGCCGGTGCTCATCCTGGGCGAGAGCGGCACGGGCAAGGAGGTCATCGCCCGCGCCATCCACGAGCAGTCGCCGCGCCGGCACGGCCCGTTCCTGCGGGTCAACTGCGGGGCGATCCCGCCGGAACTCATCGACTCGGAACTCTTCGGGCACGAGAAGGGCGCCTTCACCGGCGCCACCGCCTCGCGGCGGGGCTGGTTCGAGCGCGCGGACCAGGGCACCCTGCTGCTGGACGAGGTCGGCGAGCTGCCCCTGCCCGCCCAGGTGCGCCTGCTGCGCGTGCTGCAGGAAGGGACGTTCGAGCGGGTCGGCGGCGAGCGCGACGTCAAGGTGGACGTGCGCATCGTCGCCTCGACGCACCGCGACCTGCCCGCCCTGGTGCAGAACGGGCGCTTCCGCGAGGACCTCTGGTACCGCATCGCGGGCTTCCCGGTG
This sequence comes from Candidatus Latescibacterota bacterium, assembly GCA_030658975.1. Lineage (GTDB taxonomy): Bacteria > Krumholzibacteriota > Krumholzibacteriia > LZORAL124-64-63 > LZORAL124-64-63 > PNOJ01. The sequence goes on along the minus strand of JAUSBL010000114.1, from coordinate 18,840 downwards.
GTGCTGCCGCCGCTGCGCGAACGGCGCCAGGACATCCCCGCCCTGGCGGCGCACTTCGCCCGCCGCGCCGCGATGCGCTTCGGACTGCGCCTGCAGTCGCCCACCGCCGCGGACCTGGCCCTGCTGTCGGCCTACGCGTGGCCGGGCAACGTGCGCGAGCTGGCGTCGGTCGTCGACCGCGCCGCCATCCTGGGCGACGGCGCGGGCCTGCAGATCGCCGCCGCGCTCGGCGCGGCGACCTCCCTGCAGCCGCACCCCGGGGGCGCGGCCGCGCCGGACGTCTCGTCCGCCCCGCCGGCCGGCGACATCGTCAGCCTCGACGAAGCCGTGCGCCGGCACGTGGCGATCGCCCTGGCCGCGACACACGGACGCATCGAGGGACGCCACGGCGCGGCCAAGCTGCTGGGCGTCAACCCCCACACGCTGCGGGCGCGCCTGCGCAAGCTGGGCGTCGCCTGGGCGACCTACCGCGAGACCGGGAATGAAAGGACCACGACGTGACGAACCTCAAGGACACCTGCGTGATGGTCACCGGCGCCAGCTCCGGCATCGGCGAAGCCTGCGCCCGCGCCTTTGCGCGCGAAGGGGCGCGCCTGATCCTGGTCGCGCGCCGCCGCGAACGGCTCGAGGAACTCGCCGCCGACCTCGGCGCGCCGTCGCTGACGGTTGAGTTGGACGTGCGCGACCGCGACGCCGTGAACGCCGCCGTGGCGGCGCTGCCCGCGGCGTGGCGCGACATCGACGTGCTGGTCAACAACGCCGGCCTGAGCCGCGGCCTCGACCCGCTGCACCAGGGCGACCACGTGGACTGGGAGGAGATGATCGACACCAACGTCAAGGGCCTGCTGTGGGTGTCGCGCGCGGTGCTGCCGGGCATGGCGTCCCGCGACCGCGGCCACGTGGTGAACATCGGCTCGATCGCCGGCCACGAGGTCTACCCCAACGGCAACGTCTACTGCGCCACGAAAGCCGCCGTCTCGGCCCTCGGCCACGGCATGCGCATCGATCTGAAGGGCACGCGCGTGCGCGTCAGCAACGTGGACCCCGGCATGGTCGAATCCGAATTCAGCCTCGTGCGCTTCCACGGCGACCAGGAGCGCGCCGCCAAGGTCTACCGCAACTTCCCGCCCCTGCAGCCCGCGGACGTGGCCGACGCGGTCCTCTACTGCGTGACACGACCGGCGCACGTGAACATCTCCGAGCTGGTGCTGTGGCCGACTGACCAGAAGACCGCCACCATCAATCACCCGCGCGGTATAGAGGATGCCGGCCGGGTCATGGATCCCTTCCTGTAGGGAGAGCACCTTCGCCCAAGTGATCCATATCCACGATGACAGGGGACGCGTTCCGGGCACCTCGTGTGCCCGGAACGCTTGACTTACGGTTCCCTGCGCCCTCCTGGCGCAGGGAACCTCCAGACACCCCTGTCATCGTGGATATGGATCACTTGGGCGAGATGTCTCTCGCTACAGGAAAGGGACCATGAAACGGCCGGGATCCTCTATGCCGCTGGGTCAGGGTGCGACATTGTGCCGCTCATGCCCATGCTGCTGTTCGACTCGATACCACACATCCTGCCGTGACAGGGGTGTCCTGGAGGCCCCGTAGCCAGGATGGCGAAGGGGCCGGAAGGTCAAGCGCTCCGGACACACGAGGTGTCCGGAGCGCGTCCCCTGTCACGGCAGGATGTGTGGTATCGAGTCGCATCACAGCATAGGGCATGCGCCGGGACAATGCCGCAGTCTGAACTAGCGGTGGGCTAGCGCAGTATCGATAGCTGTGCGGAGTTCGGGGTCATCGGGCGCCGTCCGGGGGCCGAAGCGCGCGATGACGTGGCCGTCGCGGCCGACGAGGTACTTCGTGAAGTTCCAGGTAGGCTCTTCGAGACCGCCGGCGGTCAGGAAGCGGTAGAGGTCGCACTTGCCGTCGCCCTTGACCGCTACCTTCTCGAAGAGGGGGAAGGTCACCTGGTACTTGGTGTCGCAGAAGGCGCGGATCTCCTCGGGGGTGCCGGGTTCCTGGCCCATGAAATCGTTGCTGGGGAAGCCGAGGACGACGAAGCCGGCGCCGGACAGTTCGCGGTGCAGTTTCTCGAGGCCCTCGTACTGGGGGGTGAGGCCGCACTTGCTGGCCGTGTTGACCACGAGCGTGACCTTGCCCTTGTAGAGATCCAGGGCGGCGGGTTCGCCCGCGAGCGTGCGGGTGTTCAGGTCGTAGAACGAACCCGCGGCGGCGTCGGGCGTGGCCTCGGCCTGCTGGACGCCGGCCGCGGTGGCGGATCTCAGAAGCAACGCGGTGGCCAGGCCGACGGCGGCCGCCAGGGCGAGCATGACGAGCAGGAGCGCTTTCAAGACCGGGACCTCCGGGTTGTCGGGACCTTTGCGGGATTCACAGCATACCTGGCGAACACCGAACCTGCCACGTTACAGGCCGGGTCCGACCTCCAGCACCTCCCAGTGCCGCCGTTCGCCTTCCTCGCCGTATTCCACCTGGTCGCCGGGCCGGGCGCCCATGAAGGCCATGGCCAGGGGCGCGCGGTAGGAAAGGATGCCCGCTTCGGGCAGCGAGTCCCACACGCCCAGGAAGCTGTAGGTCTCCTCGACGCCGGTCACCAGGTCGCGCACGCGCACGCGGGTGCCGACGTTGACGAAGGCCGACTGCACCATCTCGTCGGCGATGATCTTGGCGCGGGCCAGTTCAGCTTCCAGGCGCGTGGCGCGGCTGGTGATCTGGTCGCGCTTCTCCAGGGCGGCGGTGTACTCCGCGTTCTCGCTCAGGTCGCCGTGGCTCGCGGCCTCTCCGATCTGGCGCGCGACCGCCGGCAGGTCGACCTGGACCAGTTCATCCAGCGCCGCCTGGCGGTGCTGCAGGCCCGACATCGTCGTGTAGTAGACGTCCTCTTCCCAGGGCCGCGACATCTCGGCGAAGACCTCGGGATGGGCGTTGCGCAGCCAGCCCAGCAGGCTGGTGCGGGTGCTGGCGCGGATGCCGCCGTTGCGCTCGATGCGCTCCTTCAGCTCGCGCGCCTCGTCCGGGCCGGTGGCGGACAGGTAGATGCGGATCGGCTCGCCGTCGTGCAGCTCGAGGCCCTCCTGGCCCTGCTCCAGCACCTTGCGCAGGCGCTTGTCGTCCGACAGCGCGGTCATCCGACCGGTCGCGTCCATGAGGTCCAGCAGGGCGTTCATGAGGCGGCCCACGCCCAGGCCCTTCATCGCGGCCAGGGACTGACCGGTTTTGGTGTCCGCGAACCTGGTGCGCCACAGCCAGCCGAGCACCTCGGGCGAGGCGGTCGGGTGGGACAGCACGTCCTCCAGGGCCGCGACCAGGACGGGCTCCTGGCCGGCGGCGAGCAGTTCGCGCGCCATCATGTCGGCGGTCATGCGACCGGTGCGGGGCAGCACCCTGCCCCAGAAGACGGTCCACTGCTGCTCCGGCAGGACCCGCCGCACGAAGGCCAGCACCAGCTGGAGCAGGCGGTCGCCCAGGTGCGAGGGCAGGATCGCGGGTTCGTTGATCCGCGTGATCACCTGCGCGGCGGCCCGCGGGTTCACCGGCACGACGTCGCCGCCCAGTTCGGCGGCTTCGGCGTGCAGGGCGAGGCAGGCCAGCGTCAGCGCGGCGTCCTTCTCCAGCAGCGGCGCGGCCAGGCGCGCGGCGGCGTTGCCCAGCTCCCCGACCATCTCGTGCGAGACGGACTTGTCGCGGCGCGCCTCGCCCAGGCGTTCCAGGATGAACTGCAGCCGGGGCGCGGGCTCGGTCAGGCCGCGCAGCTGCTCGCGCACGCGCTCCTCGTAGGTGCGTTCCTGGCGCAGCAGGTGGAAGGTCGGCTGGCCGGAGCCGGTCATCTCGATGCGGGTGGAGGTCTTCAGGACGAGGCGGGCCTTCTTCCACCAGTTCGTCCAGCCGTCCTCGCCGTGGAGCGCCACGTAGTGGGTCCGCAGCTCCCGGTGGGCGAGCGTCCGGTCGCGGGTCGACCTCAGCGCCTTGATGACGAAGGCTTCGGGATCGGTGGCGGCCGCCTGCCGCAGTTCATCGGGACGGTAGAGCAGCAGGGACGGGAAGTGGTCCGGCGGCAGCACGATCACTTCGCCCACGCGCGCCCGCTCCATGACCTCGCGCCGGCCGCTGAACGATACGGTCAGCTTGGTGTGCTCGGCGTCGACCTCTTCGACCATGCCGGGCTCGAGATGGGAGCGGTCGCTCAGGAACGAACCGGGCCTCAGCTGCAGGAAGCGGTCCAGCACGGCCAGGCCGTCGGGCAGGGAGATCCCCTCGGCCAGCAGGCGCGACGTCAGCGTGCCGGCGTGCTCGTAGTCGGTGTGGAACGCCGGGACCAACTGCCGCAGCTCGCGACGCAGCAGGGTCGAGGCCGGCAGCAGGACGGCGGCCTGGCGGGCGACGTCGAGCCGGGCGCGCCGGCCGTTGCGCTGCTCGAACGCGTGCAGCAGGCCCTGGAGCATGGAGTCGGCCCGCTCCTCCTCGCCCAGGCGGCGCACCTGCGCGACCACGCGCAGCATCTCCTCGACTTCGGCCTCGGGCTCGTCGAGCGCCTCGCTCCAGAGCACTTCGAGTTCGGTGAACTGGCGCGAGTTGGCCAGCTTCTTCAGCTTGATCAGATTCATGTTCTTCCCCGTCTCCGGCGAGCGGACAAAAAATCACCCGCCGTTGCTTCACAGCGGCCGGGCTCGCGCGGTCTTCTTGAGGTTAGCAGTCAATCTTCAAGATAGCAGATTTGCGGGGCGGGAAAAGGCGGGATCGGGACTTATTTCAGCATGGTCATTTTCCAGGTCGACTCCCGCCCTCCGCAAACCAGCCGGACGATGTAATGCCCGGAGGATAACAAGGTTCCGGAGTCGTCCCGGCCGTTCCAGACCATGGTGTGCCAGCCCGGGGTCTCCGCGGGCTGGAAGCTGCGGACCCTCTGGCCCCGGATGTCGTAGAGTTCCAAAGCGATCCGCTGATCCTGGGCGCCGGCGGGGACGCCGTAGCGGATGGTGGTCTCGGGGTTGAAGGGGTTCGGATAGTTGGGGCGGAGTCCGGCGAACGAAGGGGGGCCGTCCTGCTCGGGCTGCAGTTCCGGCAGGTAGACGACGTCCGAGGGCGGGCTCATGGCTCCGTCGCGCTCGAGAGCGTCGACACCCTGCACGAAGACGCGGTATTCGACGCCGACGGAGGCCTCGAGCGTCCAGGCCGTGTCCCGTGCGGTGGCCTCGATGCGCGGCGCGTCGCCGTTGCGGGAAACCCACACGTTGTAGCTCACGGCTTCCGTGCCCTGGGTCGGGGCGGACCAGTGGAAGGGGACCGGCACCACCTGACCGGCCGCCAGCGACGGCAGCACGAAAATCAGGCAGAAGAGCAGACCGGATGTCGTCCTTTGCAGCCGGTTATTCACTTGTTGGCCCTCTCCAGAGATGTCCGGTTTCTGGCCGCGGTCGGCGGTTGCGATGTTGAAGAAGGAAAAGCAACATCGGTGCCACCCGTGCCAATACCAATCGCTGGCTCGGTATCTTCAGATTCAACAATGTGTTGGGAGATTCGACCGGGTCGGTGCCAACAAGGCGGGAACCTCCTGTTCGCCGCAATCTCGCGTGCCGGATATCCCGGCGGTCTCGCTCCGTCGATGCAATTATGGGAATTCAGGGCCGCGTGTCAATGATCGGATGGTGAGAATGGATGTTTCTTGGAATTTCCCATTGCCTTGCATGGTGACTCGTGGTGTCCCGACCGTTCCGGGCGCAACCCGCCGGCAGGCCCCGACAGGGTCGATCGCGGCACGGCGGTCACCGCAGACGACGTGCCCGCATCCTGCATGGGCCTTCTGCATAATCGTGTGATCGCACTGAGTTCGCGTCCCGCGCGTCGCGGAGATATCCACAGAAATCGTGGTCGCGTATCCTCGGTGCAGGTGAGCCTCCATCCACGAAATCCCGTGTCAGTGAAGGTCGTTCTCGATATCGTTAGGAGATGCCGGAGCGCCGTCCAGGGCCTCGAAGCGCCGGCGGTCGCGGCGGCGGCGGGCGGCGATGCCCACACCCGCGATCAGGGCGATCAGCACGAAGAAGGTCGGCCAGCGGGTCGCCGCGACCAGCCAGCCGAAGCGCACGCGCACGGAGGCGGCGAAGCGCTCCCGGAAGACGGAGGGCTGGGCGCCGGTGACCTCGCGCATCGCCTCGCGGAAGTCGCCCGTGCGGCGCGCGGCGACGACCAGGCGCGGCACGACATCCTGGCCGTGCCAGGCGCGCAGGGACTGCACGGCCAGCAGTCCGGTGCGGTAGGCCTGATCGGCGCGTCCGGCGTCGGCGGGAAATCCGGTTTCGAGGTTCGCCAGGTCCGGAACGTGACCGTCGAGGATCAGGGAAACAGTGTCGCGGAAGCGCCACTCCCCCGACAGATCCTGGGCCAGCCCTTCGTGGAACCAGGCCGGCACGCCCGTCACGCCGGGCAGCGCCTGGTGCAGCAGGCAGTGGACCGCCTCGTGGACCGTCACGTGGGCCGCGGTGCGGCCGCCGCCGAGCGAGCGCTGGACGTCGACCCAGGCCCGGTCGTCCGCGGCCAGGCCCACGCCCCAGTCGGCGATACGGTCGCGGTGCAGGGCTTGGAAGCCGCCGGTGGTCATCAGGCGGATCTCGAAGCGGGGGCGCGCGCCGTCGATGGGCCAGACCTCGGCGATCATCGCGGGCCAGGCCTGCGCCAGCGCTTCGCGACAGGCGCGTGCGACGCCCGGGTTCACGCCCGGATCCGCGACGACGGTCACGCAGGCGTCCAGGCGGGGTGCGGCGTCCGCCGCGCCGGATGCGCCGAGCACGGCCAGGAGCGCGGCGAAGAGCAGCACCATCGGCATCGAGCCACTACCCCTGCGCATGGCGCTCCCCGATCCGATCGGCGTTGACAGTTCCGACGACAGCGACCCATCATGCGGCGAACCGCCGCCGACCGCAACACCGGGGGAGGCATTCGCGCCTTGCCGCACGCCGAGACCGTCCTCGCGCAGCTACGCGCCCGCCTGACCCCGACCACGCGGGTGGCCGTGCTCAGCGGCGCGGGCATCTCCGCGGCCAGCGGCGTGCCCACGTTCCGCGGCGGCCCCGACAGCCTCTGGGAGAACGTGCGGCCGCAGGATCTGGCCACGCCCGAGGCGTTCCGCCGGGATCCCGACCAGGTCTGGCGCTGGTACGACTGGCGCCGCGGGCTGGTGGCCGGCTGCCGGCCGAATCCCGGGCACGCGGCCCTGGTGTCGCTCGAGGCGCTGACCGCCGAGGTGACGATCCTGACGCAGAACGTCGACGGCCTGCACCAGCGCGCCGGCAGCCGCCGGGTGGTCGAGTACCACGGCTCGCTGTGGACGCTGCGCTGCACGGCCTGCGGCCGCGAGACGCGCGACGAGCGCGTGCCGCTGCCGCTGCCGCCGCTCTGTGACGAATGCGGCGGGCTGCTGCGCCCGGGCGTGGTGTGGTTCGGCGAAATGATCGATCCGCAGGTGCAGCGCGCCGCAGCCGACGCCGCCGCGAGCTGCGACCTCTTCCTGGTGGTCGGCACTTCGGGCGTCGTGCATCCGGCCGCGGGACTGGCCGGAATCGCCCGGCGATCCGGCGCGCACGTGGCCGAGTTCAACCTGGAACCCGGCGGGCTCGGCGGCTGGGTCGACGATTTCGTGCCGGGCGGCGCCGAGACGACGCTGCCGCAACTCCTGTCCGCGAGGTGACCGTGCCGCGCCCGACCCTGCTGCTGATCAACAAGTTCTACCACGATGTGGGACCCGCCGGCGGCGTCGGTCGCTACCTCGTACAGCAGGAGCAGGACCTCAGCGCGCGCGGCTGGGACGTGGTGCCCTTCGCGATGAAGGACGAGCACGCGCGGCCCTCGCCGTGGGACCGCTTCTTCGTGAAGGCGCGGGACTACAGCCGCCCGCGCTGGACCGGCGGCGCCGCGAGCGACGCCGCTTCGCTGATCTGGAACCGGGAGGCGTCGCGCCGGCTCGACGCGCTGCTGCGCGAGGTGAAGCCGGACGTGGCGCACCTGCACAACGCCTACCACCACCTGAGCCCGTCGATCCTGCCCGTGCTGCGCCGCCACGGGATCCCGGCCGTCATGACGCTGCACGACCTGCGCCTGCTCTGCCCGGCCATCCACATGCTGCGCCACGGCGAGGTCTGCGAGCGCTGCCGCGGCGGCCGTTTTTACGAGGCGGTCCTGGGCCGCTGCGTCAAGGACTCGCTGGCGGCGTCGCTGCTGGCGGCGGTCGAGACGGCCAACCACACTTCGCGCCGGCTCTACCGGCGGACGGTCGGCCGCTTCCTGTGCCCGAGCGCCTTCTATGCCCGCAAGTTCGCCGAGTGGGGCTGGCCCGCCGACCTCCTGACGCACCTGCCCAACTTCGTGGATCTGGACGCCTGGCGGCCGGCCACCGCGCCGCCCGGCGACGGCTACCTCTACTTCGGGCGGTTGTCGCGGGAGAAGGGGCTGGTCACGCTGCTGGAGGCCCACGAGCTGTGGTCACGCCAGGCCGAGGCGTCCGGAGCGCGGCCGGCGCCGCAGCTGCGGCTGGCCGGGAGCGGCCCCCAGGAAGCGGAACTGCGGGCCCGCGCCGCCGGTCTCGCGACCGGACGCGTCGAGTTCCTGGGCCCGCTGCCGCCGGACCGCCTGCGCGCGGAGCTGGCCCGCGCGCGGTTCACGGTGCTGCCCTCGGAATGGTACGAGAACGGGCCGCTGTCGCTGCTGGAATCCCTGGCGGCCGGCGTGCCGGTCGTCGGCGCGAACATCGGCGGCATCCCGGAGCACCTGCGCGACGGCGTCGACGGCGTGCTGTTCAAATCCGGCGATCCCGCGGCGCTGGCGGCGGCCCTGGCGCGCGCCGACGCGCTGCCGCCCTCCTCACGCGAAGAGGCGCGCCGCACCGCCGAACGGCGGTACGCGCGCGCCTCGCACATGGATCGGCTCGAGGCCCTGCTGCGCGAGGCGGCGGCCCTCCCCGCGGTCTGAATCAATCCTCCAGACGGATCGGGACCTCCAGCACCAGGCGCCCCTCGCGGTCGCCCGGCGCGCGGTCATCCAGGTTGGTGTCCAGGAAGCGCACGGCGCCGTAGGGGTGCAGATCCTGGGGCGGCGCGGGCCAGCCGTCCTCGAACGCCACGGTCAGCTCCGCCGGCACGCCGCAGTACAGGCGCAGCGGTGCGCCGCCGGCGCGGTCGACCTTGCCCGTCGACGGGGCGGCGAACAGGTAGCGCTCCTCGGCCGTGAAACCCCACTTCTCGCTGTCCTTCTTCAGGGCGAAGGCGGCGACCACCTGCAGGGTGTACTTGCCGCCGTCGCTGCCCGCGGGCAGCGCCACCGACGCGTCGGCCTCCAGGCCGGAGAAGGCGCCGGCCGACACGGCCGCGCCATCGGCGTCCAGGATGTTCACGGCGCAGTCGGTCAGCAGGTTGGCCGTGGCCTCGTCCATCGTCAGGTGGAACTCCGCGCGCGGCGTGGTCCCATCGAGCGCGAAGTCGTGGGTCCAGGTGTCGTCCTTCTCGACCTCGACCTCGCGCTCGCGGCGGAAGCCGTCGATCTGCGCCCGCGCCGCGCCCCGGAACACGCCGGGGAAGCTGCGGGTCACCGTGAGGTCCGTCTCGGCCGGCTTGCCCGTGCCCTTGCTCGCCAGGGCGGCGAGCGTGGGCGGATCGGTCTGGTAACCGTCGAACGAGACCGTCAACCGGTAGTCGGTGTCGGCCAGGTTGCCGATCGCCGCCGACACGTTCAGCTCCCAGATGCCGGGCCGCAGGTCGGGCGGCAGGACCGTCATGTCGACGACGGGGCTGGTCTCGGGCCGCGCGTAGCCGGCCCAGCCGCCACGCACGACGCCCTCGGGGTCGCAGATCTCCAGCGCGGCGCCCGCGCCCTTGATCGCGCCGATCTGGCGGCTGACCTCGAGGCGGCAGCGCATGGCGGTGGCGCCGGCCGGCGGCTGCACGTAGTGGCGGCGGTTGGTCGAGGCCTGCAGGCCCTTGCCGGTGAAGGTCGTCGCGAAACCGTCCTGCGGACCGACCGCGACGCCGGACACGACGGTGTTCCAGAGGTCGAACTCGCGGGCCGCCGCGCCGGACAGGTCGCCGCCGTCGAGCGAAGCGATGACGCGCGCGCTGACGACGCCCTCGGCCGGCAGCTTGCGGGCGTCGTAGGCGACGTCGACGTCCATCGCCATGTCGCCGCGCACGTACCGCTTCTGGGAGAGCACCTGCAGCCAGGGCGCTTCGCTGCGGAAAGAGAAGGAGCGGAAGAAGGCGTCCTTCTCGTCGGGTCCCAGGTCGGGGTGGAAGACCGGCTTCACCGAGAAGGTCACGCGCTCGGGCGCGACCGGCGCGCCGCCGGGGGTGCGCCAGTACGCGGCCGAGGACTTGCCGTCGGACTGGAACGGGCAATCCACGGAGATGCGCCAGTCGAGCACCTGGTGGGCCGACTCGCTGCGGGCCAGCGGGCGCAGCACGTCCCACGCGCCCTGGATGTTGACCAGGCCGCCCCCCTGCTCGAACAGGGCCAGGCCGTCCACCGGCTTCGCGCCGGCGATCAGGGCGCGCTTCAGCATGCCCCAGTGGACCTCGAGCTCCTCCTGCGCGGCGGCGCTCAGCAGGCAGGCGACCGCGCCCGCGGTCTGCGGCGAGGCCATGCTGGTGCCGTTGAAGCGGGCGCTGCCGTCGACGTAGCCGGGCACGGTCGACAGCGCGGAGCCCGGCGCCACGACATCGGGCTTGGGCGTCTCGCCGCCGCGGCTGGAGAAGGCGAACAGGGTCGCGCGCGGCAGGCGGGCCTGGTAGAGGTCCTCGCCGGTGGCGCGGGACAGGTAGGCGCCCGACGCGATCAGGCTCTGGCTGGTCGCCGGGATGCCGCTGGTGGAGAGGCCGGGGCCCTCGTTGCCGTTGCTGGTGCAGACGGTGAACTCCGGGTGCTCGGCCAGCAGCTCGTCGAGCCACTTGCCGATGGTGTCCTCGCCCTCTTCCACCGAGTTGATGCCGAAGCTCATGTTGACCACGACCGGCAGGCCGTAGCGCTCGCCGAAGTCGACGGCGTGTTCGAAGGCCTTCTTCATGGTCTCGGTGCGCGTCGCCCCGCCGGAGAGGCGGTTGTCGCCGATCTTGCAGGAGATCAGCCAGGCGCCGGGCGCGGCGCCGTGCAGGCCGGGCTGGCCGCCGACTTCGCAGCCGGCGGCGATGCCGGCGCAGTGCGAGCCGTGGGAACCGGAGTCGTGGTGGAACGCGACGGTCGGGGCCTCGGGGGCGCCCAGCCAGTCCTCGTTGGCGGTGACGCTCACCGACCAGGCCATGAGCGTGCGGCTGTCCGGCGCGTCGGGGCCGCGCAGCCCGAACAGGTCCCAGTCGACGTGGAAGTCGCGCAGGGGGCGCTCGTCGTCGAGGCGGCCGTCACCATCGGTGTCCACGGCCACGAGCCAGACCCGCGCGCCTTCGCGCTCGGCGGCGACGGCCGCGGCGGCCGTCTCGTTCAGGCCGGCCAGCAGGTCCAGGCCGCGGCCGGCGCCCAGGGCCGTCTCGACCGCGGCGCGCGGGGCCGTGTAGACCAGGAACGCGAAGCGGTCGGTGCGGTCGCCGTCGTCGTTGGCGTCCTGCAGGTCGTCGACGTTCTGGAAGCGGGGCTCGTCCAGGACGCCCATCCACACCGGGTAGGCCTTGTCGTCGGAGGGCGGCGGCACCGCGAGGGCGGCCACCCCCTCGAGGCGGTTGCCGTCGGGGTGGACGAAGGCGCCGTCCTCCTGCTCGACCGCGACCACCTCCCACACGCCCTCGTCGGTGAAGTCGCGCGTGTCGAGCAGCTTCTGGCCGCCGGTCGAGGTCGCGGTCAGTCCCGGGGCGTAGCCGTCGACGCCGGTGTCGAGGATCGCGATGACGACGCCGCGGCCGTCCCAGGTCGGATGGGCGGCGCGCCAGGCGACGGCGCCGATGTCGTCCGAGGGCAGGTACGGCCAGGGGTCGCGCGGGCGCTCCGCCGCGACGGCCGCCGTCGCCGCGAGGGCCAAAATCGCCAGGATGACGATCGGAGCACTCCGGCTCGCCACGGTTGCCTTCATCTCGGAACCTCCAGAAAAAACGTGGACTTTCGAGGATCTTGCCTTCGAGGGCGGGGGGCCTATTATAGGGAGGCGCCGGTTCCCCGACAAGGCGGAACCGGCCCCGATTTCCCGGTGTACGATCCTGGATGCCGCCGCGGACCGGCCGCGCATCCGCCGCAGCAGCCCCCGAAAGGAAACCCCATGCACGACCTCGATAAGATGGGTATGCACACCAAGGTGGTCCACGCCGGACAGCGGCCCGATCCCGAGACCGGGGCCGTGTCGATCCCGATCTACCAGTCGTCCACCTTCCGCTTCCGCGACGCCGACGAGGGCGCCGACCGCTTCGCCGGCCGCGACCCGGGCCACATCTACACGCGCCTCGGCAACCCGACCACCGACCACCTCGAAGAAGCGATCGCCCTGATGGAGGGCGGCTGCGGCGCGCTGGGCGCGGCTTCGGGCATGGCCGCGGTCAACACCGTCTACTTCGCGCTGCTGAGCCAGGGCGTCCACGTCGTGGCGACCGAGTCGCTGTACGGCCCGTCGCGCATGGTGCTGGAGACCGAGTACAAGCGTTACGGCGTGAGCGCGACCTTCGTCGACTCGTCCGACGCCCGCAACGTGGCCGCGGCGATGCGCCCCGAGACGAAGCTGGTCTACATCGAGACCCCCTCGAACCCCACGCTGAAGCTGACCGACATCCGCGCCTGCGCCGAGATCGCGCACGCGGGCGGCGCCCTGCTGTGCGTGGACAACACGTTCTGCTCGCCCCTGCTGCAGCGGCCGCTGGAGATGGGAGCGGACATCGTCCTGCATTCGATGACCAAGTTCATCAACGGGCACACCGACGTCGTGGCGGGCATCGTCACCGCCCGCGACCCCGAACTTTTCCGCCGCCTCGCCAAGGTCCACAAGAACATGGGCGGCACGATGGACCCCCACCAGGCGTGGCTGGTGCTGCGCGGCCTGCGCACGCTGGCCCTGCGCATGGAGAAGGCCCAGGCCAACTCCAGGATCCTGGCGCCGTTCCTGGAGAACCACCCGAAGGTCGCCTGGGTGCGCTACCCGGGCCTGGAGAGCCACCCCCAGCACGCCCTGGCCGCTTCGCAGATGGACGGGCCCGGCGCGGTCATCTCCTTCGGCGTGCGCGGCGGCCTGGAGGCCGGCAAGAAGGTCATCAACAACGTGCAGATCCCGACCCTGGCGGTGAGCCTGGGCGGCATCGAGTCCCTGATCGAGCACCCCGCCTCGATGACCCACGCGGGGATCCCTCAGGCCGAGCGCAAAGCGGCCGATATCACCGATGATCTGGTACGGTTGGCCGTCGGTTGCGAGGACGCGGCCGACCTGCAGGCCGATCTGGAACGTGCCCTGGACATGATCTAGAGCCGCGGCCGAATGGGGAGGGGCCGCCCCTCCCCCGTCGCCACGGCAGTGAAAGCGGGCCGGATGTACGAGCGCTGGGTCGATGCCACGCACCTCGCGACCCGCAACGACGGCGACCCCTGGGCGGTGGACTACGCGGCCCATCCCCTGCTCGACCCGGCCTTCACCCAGCGTCCCTCGCGCGTCGGCCGCTTCTTCCACGAGATGTCCCGCCGCATCGAGCACGACGACGCGGCCTACCGCGACGAGATCCACCGCCTGCTCAACCCGCCAGGCACGCCGCCCGGCGAGGGCTACGGGGCCGTCGACCTGCTGCGGTCGATGACCGAGGCCGACGCCTACGTGCGCGACCTGCTGGCCCTGCTGCCGGCGCCTTCCCAGGCCCACGTGCGCCCGCAGGCCACCGTGAACGCCTGCAACGACCTGCGCACGCTCATGTCGCTGCTGTTCAGCCGCGAGGACCCGCGCATCCGCTTCGAGGCCCAGCGCAAGCTCTACCTGGCGAAGCTCCTGCTGGACATCGACCACTCGCGCCACATCCAGAAGGGCCCGCGTCACAAGGCCTACATCGAGCATCTGCTGTGCGAGGCGCTCTGGAAGCACACTGTGGACACCAACACGGTGGAGATCGGCTACGAGCTGGGACCCGACAAGGAGACGATCCGCTACAACCTGCGGCCCCAGCCCGGCCAGGAGCGCTGGCAGTTCCGCTCGATGTTCCTGGAACTGGAAGCGGCCGGCCGCCGCGTGGCGCTGGACGTGCTCTACTACAACTGCCGATTCAAGCGCACGGTGACCCCGATCTCCTACGAGATCGTCGACGGCAGCCACCGCGTCATCGAGCGCCGCCGCTGGGACGCCCAGGACCAGGACAGCAGCGGCTCGATCCTCTCGAAGATGATCCGCAAGGGGATCAACGACCCCGACGCGATCACCGACCTGCTCGGCGCGATGTTCATCGTCCACGACGAGGACGCGGTGGTCGAGCTGCTGACGCTGCTCAACGGCGTGCTGGGCAACCCCGTCGCCTGGCGCAACATCACCGACACGATCGGCTTCGCCGGCGACCGCGGCCGCCTGAACCGTCACAGCGGCCAGGGCTACAAGGTCTACAAGGGGGATCTCGACGTCCTGCACCCCAACGACGAGCCCGGCCTGCCGCCCTACCGGTTCCCGGTGGAGATCCAGATCTACACGCTCGAGGGGTTCCTGCGCACCGTCCACGGGGCCCACGACGCCAACCACCTGGCCCTGAAGCTGCGCCAGTTCCTGCACGGGCTGGTGCCCTACGCGTTCCCGCGCGCCGTCTACGGCGACCAGTGGCTGCACCTGGGCGGGCCGAACGGGAACGGGCTCAAAACGACCGGCCTCTAATCGCCGCCGATCATCCTCAGCACACGGTAGCCGTTGTCGCGCTGGGCGGGACTGAACCCGGCGCCCCGGATCATCTCGTCCAGGTCGCGCTGGGCCAGGGGGTGGGTGGTGCCGGCGGCCGACACGACGCTCTCCTCCATCATCGTCGAGCCGAGGTCGTTGGCCCCGAACAGCAGCGTCAGCTGGCCGACGCTCTTGCCCTGGGTGACCCACGAGGCCTGGATGTTGGGGAAGTTGTCCAGGGCGATCCGCGCGATCGCCAGGGTGCGCAGGTAGTCCTGGGCGCCCAGGTAGCCGCGGGCCTCGACCTGCGCCATGAGCTCGGGCTTCTCCGCCAGCGGGGTGCGGCCGCTCTGGAAGGTCCAGGGGATGAACGCGGTGTAGCCGCCGGTGCGGTCCTGGCTCTCGCGCAGGCGCAGCAGGTGCTCGATGCGTTCGGGGTAGGTCTCGACGTGGGCGAACATCATCGTGGCGGTGGTGGGCAGGCCCAGGTAGTGGGCCTCTTCCATGATCTCGATCCACTCCCGCGCGGTCGTCTTCTTCGGCGCCAGCAGCGTGCGGACACGGTCGTTGAGGATCTCGGCCCCGCCGCCGGGGATCGAGTCCAGACCGGCGGCCTGCAGGCGGCGGATCACCTCGAGGGTGGGCAGCTTCGAGACCTTGGCGAAGTGCTGGATCTCGTTGGGCGAGAAGCCGTGGATCCACAGGGACGGGAACTCCGACTTCAGCGCCGCGAGCATCGTCTCGTAGGTCTCGATCTTCTCGTTGGGGTGGTGGCCGCCCTGCAGCAGGATCTGGGAGCCGCCGGCGTCGAAGACCGAACGCACCTTGGCGCGGATCTCGTCGAGCGACAGCCAGTAGGCGTCGTCGTCGCCCTTGTGGCGGTTGAAGGCGCAGAACTCGCAGTCCACGTAGCAGAGGTTCGTGTAGGTGACGTTGCGGTCCACGACGTAGGTGACCAGCTCGGGATCGCAGCGCTGCAGGCGCAGCGCGTGGGCCGTGCGGCCCAGGTCGTGCAGGGCCGCCTCCTCGAACATCAGCAACAGCTCGCCGCCGGTCAGGCGGCGCGTCAGCGCCTCGGCGAGCAGTTCCAGGACCACGGGCGAGGAACTGCGCGGCAGCGTGTAGGTCTCGACCGGGGCCGGGCGGCTGGACATCGGGGTCTCCCTCACTGCGCGCAAGCCGGGTCAGCATCGCGCCCCGCGGGCACGATCTGGTGGCGAACGCACAGGGTATGAAAACGGTGCAGGCCCGCCAGCTCCGCCTCGCCCAGCCGGTAGCACATCGAGCGGCCGAAATAGGCCGCGAACGCGGCCGCGGAGCACTCCCCGCCCGGCCCCAGGCGCCCCTCGGCGACCGCGCGGGCGGCCAGCCGGTCCACCCGCGTCAGGCCGACGTCGCGGGACTCGCGCAGCAGGGCGACGATCCCGGCGCGCTCGACCGCCTGCGCGCGCGCCGCGAAGCCCCGGCCCAGGACCCAGACGGCGAAGACGAAGGGCAGACCCGTCATCTGGCGCCAGGTCTCGCCGAGGTCCACGATGTGGACGTCGTCGCGCCCCTCGTCTCGGAAGCGCTTCTCGGCGGCGAAGCAGCGGTCGCCGATGACCAGGGCCGCCTCGTGCTCGTCCAGCAGGGTCTCGACCTGCGGCACGTCGACCCGGAAGTCCGGCTGCACGCCGTAGAGGTCGGCGAACAGGATGCGCAGCAGGGCCACCGAGGTGCGCGAACCGCGGTCCACGACCACGTCGGCGATCTCCGTCGGCGGCACCCGCGAAAACAGCTTCACGCTGTCGACGGGGCCGTGGGTGGCCAGGGCCACGCCGGGCACGATCTCGGCGCCCGCCCCGCGGAACCACTCGACCACCGGGATCAGGGCCGCGTCGGCCTCGTCGGCGTGCAGCAGCTCGGGCAGGTCGCTGGGCACGGCGCTGGTCAGCCGGACGCGATCGGGCGCCAGTTCCGCGAGGGCGTCGATCAGGGGCCAGGTGTTCAGGAAGGAGACGGCGGCGATGCGGTAGGTCATGTCGGTCTTTCCGGGGATGAGGGACGGGAGCGATCCGCCGCGCGGCGGTACAGTTCACCCAGGGTCTGCGAGACGCGCGCGAAGGAGTACCGCGCGCGGACCAGGGCCAGGCCGCCGGCGCGCAGGTGATCCCGGCGCTGCGGGTCGACCAGCAGCGCGATCGCGGCGGCCAGGGCGATCGCATCGCCGGGCGCCACGAGCAGACCGCTCTCGCCGTCGACGATCACGTCGCGCACGCCGGCGATGTCCGTGCCCACGACGGGCGCGCCCGCGGCCAGGGCTTCCAGCAGGACCAGCGGCAGGCCCTCCCACAGCGAAGGCAGGGCGAACACGTCGGCCGCCTGCAGCACGCTGGCGAAGTCGTCGAGGTTGCCCGGGAACTGCACGGCGTCGCCCAGGCCGAGGCGCTCGCGCAGCGCCTCGTGGTCGGGGCGCAGGGGACCTTCGCCCGCGATCACCAGACGGAAGGGCAGGCCGATCGCGCGCAACCGCGCGGCCGCTTCGATCAGGGCGGCGAAGTTCTTCTGCTCGCAGTGCCGGCCCGCGGCCATCACCAGCAGCTCGCCGGGCGCGGCGCCGAAGCGGGCGCGGACCGCCGCCCGGGCGGCCGCGTCCAGCGGTGCGGGCTCGACCACGCCGTTGGGCACCGCGACCAGGCGGCCGGCCTCGCGGGGGCCGGCGCCCAGATCCTCCAGCAGCGAGACGGCCACCGCCTCGGAGACGGCCACCACCGCGGCGCAGCGCCGCAGCATCAGCCGGTAGGCCAGGCGGCGCAGGCGCGCGCGCAGCGGGTGGTCGGCGTTCCCGTAGTCGAACTCGCGGTTGTTGTGGACCGTGGCGATGACCGCGCAGCGCCCGCGCAGGGCCAGCAGCAGACCCCAGAAGTTCGCGCCGGGCAGGTGCGACTGCACGACCTGCACGCCGTCGCGCGCCAGTCGGCGGGCCAGCAGCCTCTCGCCGCGCCACAACGAGGCGGCGAAGCGCACGGGGTTGTGCACGGAAGCGCGGGAGAAACCGAGGTAGCGCACGTGGACGCCGGGGTCGATGGCCCCGGACAGGGGCCCCGGTCCCGTCATGACGAAAAGGTGGGAGGCGTCGCCGGCGGCGGCGCGGGCGTTGGCGATCTGGACGGCGAGGCGCTCGGCCCCGCCCATCTCCAGGGCCTCGACGAGCTGGGCGACGGCGAGCCCGGACGCCGGGGGATCGCTGCGGCCGGTCGCGGCGCCCATCAGTGGATCCGGACGACCATCGTCCAATCGGCGAGACGGTCGGCGTGCAACTTCGATTCGGCGGTCTGCGCGGCCTCGATCGTTTCGTACGGACCGGTGTAGACGCGGAACCACCGCTCGTGGTTCACCTCGGCGTCGAGGGCTTGCGCGGCGAAGCCGCGGCCTTCGAGTTCGTGCGCCAGGTGGCCGGCGCGGTCCAGGTCGCGGAACGAGCCGACGTGCACGTAGATGCCGGCGGCGAGCGACGGGCGCAGCCACGCCGATGTCCGGTGGGAAGTGTCGGCGGCAGCCTCGGCGAGGTCCGCCGCGGGTTCGGTCGCACGAGGCGCGGGATCGGCGCGCAGGATGCGGTCTCCGGTGGGTGCGGGGGACGGGACCGACGCTGCGGCCTCCTCGTCCTGATCCGCAGTCGTGGCCATCAGGGTGTCGCCGACGGCGACGGCGAATGAATCGGCCGACGCCGCCAGGGTGTCGGCGGCCGCCGAGGCCAGGGAGTCGGGCTGCGCCGCGGTCGTGTCCGCGATCGCGACGATCGGCGTTTCGGCGCCGGACCGGTCGCGGTCCGGCCAGGGCAGCTTCAGCGCGCCGGACTGCCAGGACAGGAACGCCACGGCCGCCGCGGCCAGCACGGCGACGGCCAGCAGCGCGTACAACAGGCCACGGCCGTTGCCGCGGCGGCGGCGGTAGGCCATGGGCTCGAATTCCTCGTCCGCGGTGACGTCACCGAAGTCCGGCAGATCCGCGTCGGCCAGCGGCACCGGCGGCGCGGGGGGCGGCGGCGGCGGCGC
>JAUSBL010000109.1 GCA_030658975.1 Candidatus Latescibacterota bacterium | reverse complement strand
CCCCCCCCCCCCCCCCGCTTCCTCTTGCCGATCCCGTTTTTAGAGGTTGGCGAAAATGCTGTCGAACGCCTCCCGCATCCCCGCCTGCAGCTTCGCCACGTCCTGCGCCGACCACGACTCCTGCGGGTCGCGGATGAAAGTCGTGCGGTCGACGCGGTTGTCGAAGCGGCCCAGCGGCAGGTGGTAGGTGCGGCCGTGCGCGCGCACGGTCACGGTGTCGGACTTCTCGGTGTGCTCCAGCAGCCACTCCATGTCGTCGCAGCCGTAGTCGCCCAGCATGACCTCGATGGGCACGCCGTGGTGCAGGATCGAGCCGGGGTCGTTGGGGTCGGTGCGGGCGTCGTTCTTGCGGCGGGACTCCTCGGGCGTCACCCAGATGTAGAGGATGCTGGCGCGCTCGAGCATCGCCGGCGAGAGCATGCGCAGCGAGTACTGGTAGCCCCACGGGTCCCGCAGGGGCAACGTCGAGCCCTGGCCGCCGCCGCGGGCGAACTCCACCACGACGGTCTTGCCGTCCAGCGTGTCGGGCACCTCGCGCACCTTGTCGTCGAGCAGCTTCTTCGCCTCGGGCCGCAGGGCCGCGACCAGGGAGGCGCGCTCGGCCGCGGGCAGGTCCTTCCAGATCGTGGGGGCGCCGACCCTGGCGCGGCAGGCGTCGAAGCGCTCCATGAGCCAGGTCGACGGGCAGGCGGGGGCGGGCCGGCGGCGGGCCACCAGGTCGGCGTAGTCCTCGTTGAGCAGTTCGATGAGCGTGCCCCAGTCCAGGGGGTTCTTCATCGGCAGGTTGTCGGCGTCGAAGAAGGCGGGGTCGCTGCCCAGGGCGCGCAGCTCCTGGCTGACGCGGCGCATCATGTGGACATAGGGGTAGTCGTCCAGCTGGACGGTCTGGCCGATGCCGAACTGCCGCTCGCACTCGGCGGCGCTCAGGCTGGCCAGGTAGCGCCGCGCCTCGGACTTGCCGGAGGCGGGCAGGGCGCAGAGCAGCAGGACGTCGATGTGCTTGGCCATGGTCGTGCTCCTGTCGGGAGGTCGGTGTTCGGATTGTCGACTGTCAACATCGCCGCGACCGGGGACGCGGTCAAGCCCCGGATCCGCCGTCCGGGGCCGGGGCCGGGACCGCGGCGGCCGGCGCGCGACGCAGCAGGCGGGCGCGCAGCGCCGCCAGCCGCCAGCCGCAGCGGCAGAACACCCAGTAGAGGACGGGCATCACCGCGATGATCAGCACCGTGCTGGAGGCCAGGCCGCCGATGCTCGACAGCGCCAGGTTCTCCCAGATGTCCTTGCCCTGGGCGTCGTCCATGCGCACCAGCAGCGGCAGCAGCCCGACGATCGTGGTGCCGGTGGTCAGCAGGATCGAGCGCAGCTGGATGGCCGTGCCCCCGACGATCGCCTCGCGCAGCAGATCCAGGCGGGTGGCCGGGGGCAGCCGCCACAGGTCGCCGCCGCCCAGCCGGGGCGCATCGGGGACCAGATCGCCCCAGGGATGGCCGCCGGCCAGGCGCTCGCGCAGCTGCAGCCGGAAGCGGTTGATCAGCAGGATGGCGTTGTTGACCACGATGCCGAACAGCAGCACCAGGCCGATGCGGGCCGAGGAGTCGAACTGCGAGCCGGTGAGCCAGAAGACGGCCATCACGCCGCACAGCGCCATCGGCAGCGACAGCATGACCAGCAGGGGCAGCGCGAGGCTCTCGAACAGCGCGGCCATGGTGATGAAGACGAACGCCGCGGTCAGCCACAGCATCGTGTTCATCTCCTGCTCCTCCTGCTCGGTGAGCTGCTCGCCCGAGACGTCTTCGGCGGTGTAGCCGTAGGGGAGGTCGACGCCGGCGATGATCTCCTGCAGGTAGTGCTGCCGCATGCGGTCGGTGCCGACGTACTCCCAGTTGATCTGGACGGCGTACTGCTGGTCCTTGCGGTTGATGGAGTTCACCACCGGCCGCTGCTGCAGCGACACGAGGTCGGCGAGCCGCACGCGCTGGCCGGCGAGCGTGGTCATGGTGTGGCCGACGATCTGGTCGTACTGGAGGTCGTCGGCGTCGGCGAAGGCCAGCTGCAGGCGCTGGTCGCGGCCCTCGAGGATCATGTGCCAGGGGAACTCGATGCCCAGCAGGCGGCGCAGGTAGCCCACGACCTCCTGCACGGTGAGGTGGTGCTGCGCGAGCGCGGCGCGGTCGATGACGATCAGCGTCTCGTCGGTGTCGGAGCGGTCGAAGCGGTCGCCGCCGGTCAGCCGCACGTTGCGCACCCGTCGGCTGCGCTCGAGGCGTTCCATGACCCCGGCCGACAGGCCCTCCAGTTCGCGGCTGTTGTAGCCGGTGAGCCGCAGCAGCGAGTTGCTCATGCCGCCGCCGCCCCCCCCCTTCAGGTAGGGGTCGCCGAAGCCGTTGATCCAGATGAACATGCCGCCGAGCTCCTCGGCCAGCAGGATCAGGCGGTTGCGGTACAGCTCCGGGTACTCCGTGCGCAGCATCGGCTCCTCGAACTCGATGCGCATGTAGGCCCGGTTGTCCCAGGAGGTCGTCTTGACGGTCACGCCGTCGGGCACCGGCTCCAGATCGGCCTCGAACTGCTTCATCGTCTCGCTGGCGAGCAGCACGTCGGTGCCGACCGGCCGCTCGAGGTAGAGCACCAGGGTCTCCGCGTCCTGCTGCTGCCAGAAGCCGCCGTGGGCGACCTCGTGGCGGTAGAGGTGGTAGCCGCCGTAGACGGCGCCCGCCAGCAGCAGCAGTGGGTACCACCAGCGGCGCAGGTGGAAGGCCGTGATCCGCCTCACGAAGGCTGCGAAGACGCCCGTCACCATCATCAGGCCCAGAGCGCCGCCGAACCAGGGCAGCAGGCGCGCGACGGCCGCGCGGTCGCGGACGGCGGCGAAGGCCGCCAGCGCGAGCAGGGTGAGCACGGCCGCGGTCGCCGCCCAGCGCCAGAGCAGGGGCCAGCCGTCGCGCTCGGGGGCGGGCGCGCGCGGCTGCGCCAGCTCGCGCTCGGCCAGGGGGCGCAGGGCGACGGGGATCCAGGCGAAGGCCACGAAGATCGAGGCCGTCATCGCGATGCCGACGCTCACCGCCAGGGGCTGGTAGTAGACGGCCAGCCGGTCGGAGAGGTACATGAAGGAGAGGAAAGCGACGACCGTGGTCAGGGTCGTGGCCATGATCGGGAAGGCCACCTCCCGGGTGCCGGCGACCAGGACGTCGCGCACGTCGCCGCGGCGGCCCAGCACCCGGCGGTGGATGGCGTCCAGCACCAGGATGCTGTTGTCCATCAGCATGCCGAAGCAGACGGTCAGGCCGCTGATGGTGATGAAGTTCACCGAGATCCCGAAGAAGTAGAACAGCGACAGGCAGATCACGATCGCCAGCAGGATCGAACCGGTGACGATGGCCGTGAAGCGCACGCGGCGCAGGGCGGCCGCCAGCAGCAGGAACAGCAGGACCAGGATCGCCAGCGAGCGGTTGACCAGCTCCCGCACCTTCCCGCGCAGCTCCTCGCCGTTGTCGGTGTCGATCTCGAAGTCGACGGGGAAGGGCATGTCGGCGCGGATCCGCGGCAGCGCCGCGCGCACGTCGCGGCTCACGGAGATGGCGTTGGTGCCGCTGCGCTTGGCGATCGAGGCCTGGATCACGTTGCGCCCGTTGATGCGCACGAAGTGGGTGGGGTCGTCGTACGACGGCGCCAGCGCCGCGAGCCGCCACAGCGCGATCGGCTGGCCGCCGCGGGTGGCCACCACGGTGTCCAGGATCATGCGCGCGGTCACCGAGTCCTGCACGCTGACGGCGATCTCGAGGCCGCGGCGGCGCACGCCGCCGGCGGGCAGGATGTCGTCCAGCACGTCGATCGCGGCGTAGACCTCGTCGGCGTGGACGGCGTAACGCTCCATGAGCTCGAAGTCCAGCAGCACCTTGACCAGCGGCAGCGCGCCGCCCTGCAGCTCGACGTCGGCGACGCCCGGCACGGCCAGCAGGCGGGGCAGCAGCCAGGTCTCGGCCTTGTCGCGCAGGTCGTTGGCGCTGAGGTCCGAGATCAGGCTGACGGTCATGAAGTCGTCGGTGCGGAACTCCTCGGGGACCTCGGGCACGACCCGCGGCTGCGCGGCGGTCGCGGGCAGGTCGGCGCGCACCCCGCCGAGCTGCTCGGCGAGCTCCAGCTGCGCGAACTCCAGATTGACGTCGCGGCGGAACTCGACGGTCACCTGGCTCAGCCCGGGGCGCGAGCTGGAGGTGATGCCCTCGACGCCGTAGACCTTGCGCGCGGCCTCCTCGATGGGCAGGGTCAGCGAGCGCAGCACGGCCGACGGCGAGGCGCCGATCCAGGTGGTGGTCACCGAGAGGGTGGGCAGCTCGGTGTCGGGCATCGCCTCGATCTCGAGGCGCGGCAGGGCGTAGAGGCCCATGAACACCAGGGCCGAGAACAGCATCCAGGTGGCGACGGGATGGTCGACGAAGCGCCGGATCACGTCAGGCCCCGGCCTTTCCCTCGTAGTCGCGGTCCAGTCGCCGGTGCACGATCTCGTAGAGCGTGGGCGTCAGGAACAGCATCACCACGGTGGAGATCGTCAGGCCGCCCAGGATGGTGATGGCCAGCGGGCGCTGCACCTGGGCGCCGGTGCCCAGGCCGATGGCCATCGGGATCAGGCCCAGCACCGTGGTGAGGTTCGTCATCATGATGGGGCGGAAGCGCAGGCGGCCGGCCTCCAACACGGCGGCGCGTCCCGACATCCCCTCCTCGCGCAGCTGGCGGATGGCCGAGACCTTGACGATGGCGTCGTTGACGTCGATGCCCAGCAGGGCCACCAGTCCGATCAGCGAGATGATGTTGACGGTCTGCCCGGAGATCGCGCAGGCCAGGCCGGCGCCCAGCACGCCGACCGGCAGCACCGTGGTGATGATCAGGGGATCGACGAACGACTCGAACTGCGCGGCCAGGATCATGTAGACCAGCAGGGCCGACAGCAGCAGGGCCCAGCCCAGGTCCCGGAACGAACTGGTGATCTCCTCCTGCTCGCCGCCCTGGACGAAGCCGACACCGGCCGGGAGGTCCAGGCCGGCGATCTCGCGCTGGACGTCCTGCCACACCCGGCTCAGGCTGCGGCCCTGCACGTCCCCGCTCAGGGTGATCTGCCGGCGCTGGTCGCGGCGGACGACCTCGCGCACGGGCCGCCCCTCCGACAGGTCCGTGAAGTTGCCCAAAGGCACGGTCAGCCCCTCGCCGACCCGCACCGGCGAAGCCAGCACGCCGTCCAGGTCGCGCCGGCGCTCCAGCGGCAGGCGCACCGCGATGTCGATGCGCTGCTCGACCTCGTTGAAGGTGGTGGCGACCACGCCCTGCACGCGGGCCTGCAGCTCGCGCGCCAGGGTGTCGGGGTCCAGCCCGTGCCGCAGGGCGTCCTCGCGGTCGATGCTGACCTCCACGCTGGGGTTGCCCAGCACGCGGTCCATCTCCAGGTCGACCAGGCCGGGCACGCCGGGCAGGCGCCGCATGAGCTCGTCGGCCACCGACACGGCGTCCTCGGCGTGCTCGGCGACCACGCCCAGGTTGAAGGGGGCCTCGCCGCTGGCGAGGATCTCCTGCAGCCCGATGCCCTCGTCGTGGTAGGTGGCGACGGCGCCCGCGAGACGCGCGAGTTGCGGCCGCAGGCGGTCCTTGACGCGCGCCATGCGCTCGGCGCCGTCGCGGGCCGGGTGCAGCAGCACCCGCAGCCGCACCGTGTTGGCGGCGGTGTAGTCCTTGAGCGCGGCCAGCGTCCGCTCCGTCTGGCCGACCTGGGAGAACACCGTCGCCACCTCGGGCATGGCGGCCAGATCCCCGGCCAGGGCGGCGGCGGTCACGCCGGTGGCCTCGAGCGGCGTGCCGCTGGGCAGTTCCAGGGCCAGCGTGAAGTCGCCCGTGCTGCGCTCGGGCAGGAACGAGCGCGGCAGCCCCAGGGCCACGACCACGGCCGCGGCCGTGCCCAGGGCCAGCCAGGCGTAGAACGGGCCCTTGCGGTTCATGACCTTCACCAGGCCGGCGTGGTAGACCCGGTAGGCCCGCTCGAACAGGGCGTCGCCGAAGCGGAAGACCCCCCGCGGGTGCTCGTGGCCGGCCTTGAGCATGCGCGCCGAGAGCGTCGGCTGCAGCAGCAGGGCCGTGGCCACCGAGACCAGCAGCGCGATGGTCACGGTGATGGCCTGGTCGCGGAAGAACTCGCCGGCGATGCCCGGCACGTAGATGACGGGGAAGAAGACGGCCACGGTCGTCAGCGTCGAGGCCAGCACGGGCATGGCGACCTCGCGCGTCGCCGAGGCGCAGGTCGCGGCCACCGACGCGCCGGGCGCGTCCTCGGCCAGGTGCCGCTTGATGTTGTCCAGCACGACGATCGAGTTGTCCACCAGCATGCCCGCCGCCAGCGAGAGGCCGCCGAGGGACATCAGGTTGATGTTCACCTTGAAGGCGTGCATGAAGGCGAAGGCGGTGATGATGCTGACGGGCATCGACAGGCAGACCACGATGGGGCTGCGCCACTCGCGCAGGAAGAAGAACAGCACCAGGAAGGCCAGCGCGGCGCCCGACAGCAGCGAACCCGTCAGGCCGCGGAAGCTCTCCTGCACGAAGTCGGCGTCGCGGTAGACGAAGCGCGACTCGAAGTCGGGGTACTGGCCGCGCAGCACCTCCAGGATGCGGTCGACCTCGGCGGTGGCGCGGATCGTGTTGGCGCCCACTTCCTTGTAGAGAAGGAGCGAGACCGTCTCGCGGCCGTTGATCAGGGTCAGGCCCTCGGGCTCCTTGACGGTGTCGAGCACTTCGGCGACGTCGCCGACGGTGATCAGGCCGGCGCGCCGCGTGGGGATCTCGGTGCGGCGGATGTCGTCGAGGGACTCGAATTCGCCCAGGATGCGCAGCGGCAGGTGCAGCGGGCCCTTGCGCACGCGGCCGCCGGGGAAGCTGACGTTGCTCAGCGCCAGCGCCTGCCGCAGGTCGGCCATCGACAGGCCGTAGAGACGCAGCTTGTCGGGATCGGGGCGCACGAGGATCTCGCGCTCGCGGCCGCCGATCACCTCAGCCTGGCTGATGCCGTCGACCTGCTCCAGCGCGGGCTTGACGACCTCCTCGCAGAACTGGGTCATCTCGGCCATGTCGTCGTCGCCCTCGAGGACCATGATGGCGACGGGGCGCGCGCTGGGGTCCCAGCGCAGGATCAGCGGGCGGTCGGCGCCGTCGGGGAAGTCCTCGCGGTTGGAGACCTGATCCACGGCCTCGCGCAGGTGCAGGTTGGCGAAGTCCATCGCCGTGCCCCACTCGTACTGCACCGTCACGGTGCTGGCGCCTTCGCGCGTGCGCGAGACCACCTGGCGCACGCCGGCCAGGCCGGTGATGCGCTCCTCGAGCGGCTGGGTGACCAGTCGCGCGAGGTCGTCGGCCGGCACCTCGGGGTACTCGGTGATGACCGTCAGGTTGGGGTAGTTGATGCTCGGCAGCAGGTCCACCGGCAGGCGGCGGTAGGACTGCACGCCCACCACCAGCAGGCCCGCGAACACCATCAGGACCGCGACCGGGCGCGCGACGGCCCCGCGGATCATGGCGCCTCGCCGCCGGCGGCCGACGCCCAGCGGTCGTCGGTCGGCACGGTGCGACGCACGTCCAGCTTGGCCTCGTGCGCCAGGGTCAGGTGGTCGCTCACCACCACCACGTCGCCCGGTGAGAGCGAGCCGCCGCTGTGCACGGCGAGGATCTCGATCCAGGCGGCGTTCTGCCGGCCGGTGTCGACGTAGAGCCACTGGGCGCGGCCGTCGGCGGCCTTGAAGACCAGGGGCCGGTCGTCGCGGGTCAGCACGGCGTCGCGGGGCACCAGCAGCAGGTCGCGGTGGATGCGCGCCGCCACCTCGGCACGGGCGAACATGCCCGGGCGGAAGCGGCCGTCGGGGTTGGCGAAGCGGATCAGCACCTGGCAGGTGCGGCTCGCCTGGTCGAGCACGGGGCTGATCACGTCGACGGTGCCGCGGATCGTGTCGCCGGCCGCCGGCACCGCCACCAGGGCCGCGCTGCCCTCGGCCAGCTCGCCCAGGTCGGCTTCGAGCACGTTGACCACGGCCTCCAGACGCGTGTTGTCCGAGACGGTGCCCACCGTCTGGCCCACCGAGACGTTGGCGCCCTTGACGGCGGTCAGGCTGCTGACCACGCCGCCGAACGGAGCGCGGATTTCGGCGTGCTCGAGGTCGAGCCGCGCGCGCTCCTCGGCGATGCGGGCCTCGGCCAGGCCGGTGCGCTGGGCGGCGGCGTCGCGGCGGAAGGCACCGGCCTTGAGCGCCGCCAGCTCGAGATCCAGCAGGGCGGCGGCGTGCGCGGCCGGGTCCATCTCGCCGCGGTCGCGCCGGGCCTGCAGTTCGTCGCGCTGCGCCAGGAAGGTGGTCATGGCCGCGGGGTCGTCGATCTGCTCCTCGTCTTCGGCCGCGATCTGGCCGAGGGCCCGGATGTGGCGCAGCCGGCTCTCCTCCAGGGCGAGCCGGTAGGGGCGGGCGTCGAGGCGCGCCAGCACCTGGCCCGCGCGCACGCGGTCGCCGTCGCGGACCAGGACCTCGGTCAGCTCCCCGCCGAGCTGGCTGCGGACTTCGACGGTCTTGGTGGTGCGCAGCACGCCGTCGGCGAAGACCGGGATCACCAGGGCGCCGCGGTGCACGGCCCCGACGTCGACCTTGATGGCCTTCTCGCGCTTGGGCTCGTCGGCCTCGGCGTTGGCCGTGTCGGCGGCAGCCGCCGTCGCGGCGCTGTCGGCGCCGGCGGCGCCGTCGCCGGTCTTGTCGCCCGTACAGCCGGCCAGCGCCAGCAGCAGGACCAGACACAGCAGGCAGGTCGGCGCCGGCAGGGCGGACCGGCGGGGGGCGTCGGATGCGGCGGCGCGGAGGCGGGCGTCTGGTCTCATCGCGAACATCTCCTGTCTGCGGACGGTAGGACGGCGGTTCAGCGCACGATCCGGCAGCTGATGATCTCCATGGGCGCGACGTCGGCCGACGCGTCGGTCTGCTCGCCGGCGCCCATGCCGGCCAGGAACGCGTCCCAGAAGTTGAGGACCAGCACGGCACGGTCCGGCGAGATCAGGAAGAGCTGGTCCTTGAGGCCGTCGGCGTCGGCGTGCACGCGGACCTGACGATCGAAGGCGCCCTGCGCGTCGAAGACGTCGTAGGTCAGCATGACGCCGTCGGGCTGTCCGCGCTGGCCGCGGCCGCTGAGGATCCAGACCGTGCCGTCGGCGAGCACGGTGAGGCTCTGGATGTGCGGCTCGGCGTCGGCCACCTTGACCGGCGGCGGCACCGGGTAGTTGCGGGCCTGGGCCTTCAGCAGCGATTCGGCGCGGTCGTGGTCGGCGCGGTCGCGCGCCAGCGGCGCGTAGGGGCGCTCGAAGGTGCCCAGCAGCCTGCCGTCCGCGGCGTGCCGCTCGACGAGGTAGCGGTCGCGGTGGGGCGCGGCGAACACCTCGCCGTTGGGGGCGAGGCCCCAGCGCGTCCAGACGAAGTCCACGGCCAGTTCGTCCAGGACCATGTTGCCGAAGTCCTGCACGGCGGTCTTGGCGACGATCGTGCCCAGCGTCGAGCCGTCGGCGCGCACGCCGTCCAGGAAGTAGGTCTGGTTCAGCTTGCCCGCGGCGAAGGTCTGGCGGATGCCGCACAGCGCCGTGGTGCCGCCGCGGCTGTTGCCGCCGACCAGCACCGCGAAACCGCCGGCCGCGGGGTCGCCGGCCTGGAAGGGGAAGGCGCCCGCGGGGTTCCCCGCGCGGTCGAGCTGCACGATCTTGCCGGGGAACACCTGCACCACGGCCAGCTTGCCGTCGGGCAGGAAGAAGACGTCGGCCGGGCGGCGGAACTCGCCGGGGCCTTCGCCCTCGCGGCCGAGGGTGCCGGTGCGGCGGCCGTCGGGCGCGAAGACCGCGACCTCGGACAGCTGGCCGTCCAGGACGTAGAGGTTGCCCTTCTCGTCGGCGATGATCTGGGCGACGACCCCGAACAGGTTGGCGTCGTCGTCCTCGCCGCCGACGCGCCACGTCTCCTGCAACCGCACATCGGTCACGCCGTGGGCGGGGGTCGCGCCGTTGACCACGTGGGGGACCTCGGCGGCGAGGGAGGCGCCGGGGGCCAGGCAGAACAGGAACACGGCGAGCGAGCGGCTGGTGCGGTTCATATCGCGTCTCCTCGGGGAGGGGTGGGTCGCATCGGAGGCAGCAGGACGATTCCCGGCGGGGATTGTTGCAGAACGGGGCGGCGGCCGCAAGCGCGGCGCCGGCGGGCGGTCAGGGGGCCGCGGACGCGGCCCACGCCGCGAGGCTGCGGGCGGCGTCGGCGGCCGCGGCCGGCAGCGGGCCGCGATGGACGGAAGTCACGACGTCCGGGTGGGCCCGCGCCAGGGCGTCGAGCCGGTCCGGTTCGGCGCCGAACCCGACCAGCAGCACCCGGCGGCCGGGCAGGGCGCGCGGCAGCCAGTCGACGACGGCCGAGGCCTCGGCGGACGCGGCCGGGGTCCAGCGGCCGAAGGCGTCGTGCAGGGAGGGCAGGGCGACGGCGAAGGCGCCGCTTTCCAGAACGAGCGGCGTCAGAGCGTCGAAAATCCGCGCGGCGGCGGCGCCGCCGGGTTCCAGCAGCAGCAGGACCGGCGCCGTCGCGTCCGCGGCTGCCGTCGGCAGGGCCACGCGCACCGGCAGCCAGCCCTCGCCGCCCGCGTCCAGGGCGGTCACGGTGACGCTCCCGTCGGTGAGCACCGACGCGCCGCCGGCTCCCAGGCGCAGGCAGTCCTCCACCTCGAAAACGGTCATCAGCAGCGACGAAGGGTCGGCGCGACGGTCACGTGCGCTCAGCTCGGTCCGGATCAGGTCGAGCCGGTAGTCCACTGCCGGGCGGTCGACCTCCGCGAGGAACTTGGTGCGGTCGTGGGCGTCGCCGAACCACTCCTGATTGAAACGGGCCAAGCCGGTGAACCAGGACAGGCGCGCGCCGCCGTCCAGCTCCAGCACCGCTTCCAGCCGGTAGGGACCCGTGGTCAGCGCCGCCAGGTCGGCTTCGCGGGTCCACTTGTTCAGGCCCGGGACGAGGGTCACGCGGGCCGAGGTGTCGCCGGCGGTGACCAGTTCGTGGCCTGCGGTGTCGCCGATCCCGGTGATCAGACGGCCGGCGCCGCCGCCGGGGACCCAGGCCGTGATCGTGAAGCCGAGGGGCTTGACTCCCACGATCGTGCTGGTGACCCTGCCCCGCAGCCGCGGCTGCTCGCCGCCCGGCGGCAGCGTCAGCGGCAGGTAGCGCCGCGGTCCCGGGCGGGGGTCGGCACGGCGGGGGTCCCGGACGAGTTGCGCCGCGAGCGTCCGGCCGTCGTCGTCGCGCCGGAAGTGCGCGACGTTCACGCCGAAGAGCGTGTCGGCCGGCGGCGCGTAGGGTTCCAGGTAGCTCCAGGGGATGTCCGCCTGCAGGACGCGCCGGCCGTCCACGTCGCGCCAGACGGGCGCCAGCTCGAGGACGGCCAGGTCGAGGCGGCGCCCCGGCTGGGCGAGCACGCGGCCGGTCGGCACGGTCCCCTGCGCCTCGAAGCCGAAGCGCCAGACCCGCGCGGTGTCGAACGCCTCGCCGGAGTCGGGCACAGCGAGCGTCAGCTCCAGCGACGGCGCCGGTTCGCCGGCGGCGCGCAGGTGCCAGCCGAGGTCGTCGAACATCAGCGACACCCGCAACCCGGCTGCCGCTGCGTCCGGGCCGGTCAGCGGCCCCGGATCGAACCAGGCGCCCCAGCGCGGGCTCAAGGCCCGGTCGCGGGCGGCGGCGGACAGGCGCCGCTCGAGGTCGGCGATCAGCTGCGCGAAGACGGGGTCGGCGCGCAGCGCGCCCAGGTCGGGGTCCGCGCGCAGGCCGCGCGCGTCGTCGTACCCGTGGGCGACGGCGGCGCGGACGGAGGCGAGCGCGGCCGCCGGGTCGGACAGGCGGGCCGCGACGCAGGCGGCGTTGTAGTGCAGCAGGGGATCGTCGGGACGGCGCCGCAGCGCCTCCTCGATGAGTTCGCGGGCGGGCACCAGGTCGCCGTCGCGCAGGCGGCGGCCAATCTCGCGCCGCAGGTCGTCGTCGCCGAGGCGCGACGGGACGGGCGCGGCCGCGGCCACGAGGGCCGCCGCCAGCACGGCCGCGGCGCAGCAGAGGGGCAGGAGCCGGCGGCGGCCGGCCCGCGGCTCAGCCGGCGACGACGGCGGGGAAGGCGACGTCCACGGTGTCGCGGGCAATCATCAGCTCCTCGTTGGTGGGGACGATCATGATCGCGATGCGCGACGACATCTTACTGATGACGGCCTCGTCCCGCCGCGTGGCGTTCTTGAAGGGGTCCAGCAGGGCGCCGATGATCTCCAGGCCGCGGCAGGACCACTCGCGCACCAGCGAGTCGTTCTCGCCCACGCCGGCCGTGAAGACGATGCCGTCGACGCGCCCCAGGGCCACGGCGTAGGCGCCGATGTACTTGCGGATGTGGTAGCAGTAGACCTCGAGCGCCAGGCGGCAGCGGTCGTTGCCGTTGGCGTACTCGCGCTCGACGTCGCGCAGGTCGCTCGAGACGCCGCTGATGCCCAGCAGGCCGCTCTGCTTGTTGAGCATCTTCTCGACCGCGTCCACGCCCATGCCCAGGTTGCGCTCGAGGTGGCCGATGATGGCGGGGTCGATGTCGCCGCTGCGGGTGCCCATGACCAGGCCCTCCAGCGGGGTGAAGCCCATCGAGGTATCGATGGACTTGCCGCCGCGCACCGCGGCGACCGAGGCGCCGTTGCCGAGGTGGCAGGTGATCAGGTTCGTCTCGGACGGGTCGCGGGCCAGCATCGCCGCCGCGCGCAGCGTCACGTAGCGGTGGCTGGTGCCGTGGAAACCGTAGCGCCGGATGCGGTGCTTCAGGTACATCTCGTAGGGCAGCGGGTAGATGTACGAGGTGTCGGGCATGGTCTGGTGGAAGGCGGTGTCGAACACGCCCACCATCGGCACGTCCGGCAGCACCGCCTGCGCGGCGCGGATGCCCACGATGTTCGGCGGGTTGTGCAGCGGCGCCAGCGAGGAGCACTCCTCGAGCGCGGCCATGACGTCGGGCGTGATCATGACGCTGCCGGCGTACTTCTCGCCGGCGTGCACCACGCGGTGGCCCACGGCCGCGATCTCGTCGTAGCTGCCGATGACTCCATGCACCGAGTCGGTCAGGGCCTCCAGCACCAGCGCGACGGCGGCCTTGTGGTCGGGCACGGGGCGCACGACCACGACGTCGTCCCGGCCGGGCCGCTTGTAGACGTGGTTCCCATCCTCCAGGCCGATGCGCTCGACCAAGCCCTTGGCGAGCAGGGTCTCGTGCTCCATCTCCAGGAGCTGGTACTTCAGCGAACTGCTGCCGCAGTTGATGACCAGGACGTTCTTCACCTGTCGCCTCCGGACCTGTCGCCGCCGGCCTGCAGGGCGGTGATCGCCGCCACGTTGACGATGTCCATGACGCTGCAGCCGCGCGAGAGGTCGTTGATGGGCTTGGCCATGCCCTGCATGACGGGGCCCACGGCCTCGGCGCCCGCCAGCCGCTGCACCAGCTTGTAGGCGATGTTGCCGGCGTCGAGGTCGGGGAAGATCAGCACGTTGGCGCGGCCGGCGACCCGGCTGCCCGGCGCCTTGCGCTCGCCGATGGCGGCGACCAGGGCGGCGTCGGCCTGCAGCTCGCCGTCGACGGCCAGATCGGGCGCGCGCTCGGCGAGGATCTGCCGCGCGCGCACCACCTTGTCGACGCCGGGGCCCGCGCCGCTGCCCTTGGTGGAGTAGCTCAGCAGGGCCAGGCGCGGTTCGAAGCCGCAGAGCGCGCGGGCGGTCGCGGCGCTGGCGATCGCGATGTCGGCCAGCTGGTCGGCGTCGGGGTCGGGATTCACGGCGCAGTCGGCGAACACGATCATCCCGTCCTCGCCCAGCTCCCAGGCCGGGTTGACCATCACGAAGCAGCTCGAGACGATCTTGCAGCCGGGCGCGGTGCCGATGGCCTGGAAACCCGCGCGCAGCACGTCGCCGGTGCTGTTGACCGCGCCGGCGACCATGCCGTCGGCGAGGCCGGCGCCGACCATCAGCGCCCCGCAGAACAGCGGATCGGCGGCCTGCACGCGCGCCTCTTCGATGGTCAGGCCCTTGTGGCGGCGGCGCTCGAAGAGCCGGCCGGCCAGCGCCTCGCGGTCGGGGTGGTCGGCGGGATCGACGACGCGCAGGTCGCCCCCGCGCAGCTTCAGGGCGCCGAGGCGGTCCCAGACGGCGCCCGGCGCGCCGAGCAGCACGACCTCGGCGACGCCCTCGTCGCGCAGCCGGACCGCCGCCTCCAGGGTGCGGTCATCTCCGCTCTCGGGCAGCACGATGGCCTTGCGCAGGGCGGCGGCGTTGCGGCGGAGCCGGGCGGTGAAGTCCATGACGGTCTCCTCGGGAGGCGCTGGTTTCCGGGCGTTATTCGGCAAATCTCGCTGGCGGTTGAGGGATTGTCAAACCGCTAACATGTGGCGGAATCGCGCGGTGCGGCGTCAGGCCAGCGGCAGGGCCCGCTCCAGGAGCGCGGGGTCGGGTGCGCCGTCCTGGAACTCCGGCAGCCGTTCGATGAGGTCCTGCAGGGTGAAGGACTCCCAGAAGTCCTGGAGCTTCTGGTCGAGCAGGACCCAGATGGTGCGGGTGGTGCACTCGTCGGCGCGTACGCAGGTCTCGGGGTGGGGGACGCACTCCACCAGGGGGGTGCGTCCCTCGAGCGCGCAGAAGATCTCCCAGAGCGAGATGTCGCGCGGTTCGCGCGTGAGGTAGTAGCCGCCCCGCACGCCCTTGCGGCTGCCGACCAGCCCGGACTTGCGCAGCGAGGAGACGAGCAGTTCGAGGTACTTGCGGCTGATTTCCTGCGAGTCGGCGATCGCGCTCAACGGGACGGGATCGTCGCCCTTGGTGACGGCGATCTGGAGCAGGGCGCGCAGGCCGTAGCGGACCTTGGTGGTGATTCTCATGCGCGATACTCCTGGCTCGAGGAGGAACCCCTCTCACCGAACAATAGGAGCCGCAGGGCCGGGGGGCAAGCCCCGACGCCCGGAGCCTACTTCACGATCTCCGGCACGCTGCCGACCAGCTGCGGCGGCAGGTGCAGGGGCAGCGTGGTGGCCCGTTTGCGCTCGATGTCGTGGAAGACGCGCTCGACCTGGACCGCGGTCAGGCCCAGGGCCGCCGCGGCCTCGTTCGCGGGCACGGCGTGGTTCTTGGCCCACAGCAGCAGGTCCATCTCGGGGTAGGGCAGCACGAAGTAGAACTCGTCCTGCCCCTGGGGCAGCGAATAGGTGTCGGTCGTGGGCACGACCGAGCAGATGTCCTCGGGCAGCTTCAGGTGCCGCGCCAGCGCGTAGACCTGCGTCTTGTAGAGGTGCGCGATGGGCTTGATGTCCGCGGCGCCGTCGCCGTTCTTCACGAAGAAGCCCTGGTCGTACTCCAGCCGGTTGGGCGTGCCCAGCACGGCGTAGTTGAGCCGGTCGGCGTGGTAATAGTCCATGGTCTTGCGGATGCGCTGCTTGAAGTTCGTGGCGGCGACGATCTGCAGATAGGCCTGCAGAGGCAGCCGCACCTCGTGCATCCCGCCCTGCGGGTCCTGCACCACCAGACGGTAGACGTTCATGCGGTCGGAGTCCATCAGGCCGGCCGGCAGGACGATCTTCGACTTCCAGCCGTCGCCGTACTGCGGGAAGACGGAGCGGATGGCCTCGTCGCGCCGCTCGTAGCAGCCGATGGCCCGCAGCGTCGGAGCGATGTCCTCGACCGCGTAGTCGATGCCCAGGTGCTGCGCGAGGCTCTCGCCCAGGCTGCGGCTGCGGGCGCTGGAGTCCAGCTCGGGCAGCATCAGGCCGAACACCTTCTTCGGGCCGAGCGCCTTGACCGCCAGGGCGGCGGTCACGCTGCTGTCGATGCCGCCGCTCATCGCCACCACGGCGCCGCGCCGCAGCATCCGCCGCGACACGAGCTCGCGCAGGCGTTCGGAGATCTCGGCGACGGTCCGGTCCAGGTCCAGCTGCAGCACGTTGCGGTCGAACATCATCCGGTCATCCCTTTCGCGGGCGGGTGCGTGTCGTTCGGAATTGCAGGAACCCAGGGTAATCGCACACAACGCGGGTGTCGACCGGATTCTCCCTACGAGCCGTGTGCCCGCACTTGCGCGTTATTGACTTGAGCCGGGAGGGCGCGGGCACGATAATGTCCCTCCGCCGGCGTTCCCTCGCCGGCTTACGGCGCCACCTAGGACGGAGTGCGAGCATGCGCGTCCCACGACACACCCACCTGCTGCTGGCGTGCGGCCTGGCCCTGCTGTCGGCCGGCTGCGGCGACGACGAGCCGACCGGTCCGCAGGCGGCCGGACTGGCGGTCCGGATCGAGCCGGCCCACCTCGGCGCCGCCTGGCAACTGAGCGGCCCCGGCGGATTCAGCCTGTCGGCCGACGGCGACACGACGCTCGCGGACCTGCCCGCCGGATCCTACACCCTCGCCTGGCAGGAGACCGCCGGCTGGGAGACTCCGGCCGCGATGGCCCGACAGCTGGAGGCGGGCGGCGCGGCGACCTTCCTCGGGATCTACCGCGCAGAGGCCGGTCCCGCCCTGGCCGTGGTCCCGGCGGGCGATTTCACGATGGGCAGCGACCGCAACGAACCGGGCCGCAACGACGACGAATCCCAGGTGCTGTACTTCATCAACACGAGCTTCCGGATCTCGCGCTTCGAGGTGACCGAGGCGTTCTGGGACCGCGTGATGGGCGGCACGTCCGACTCGCGCCTGCCCAAGGTCGACGTGACCTGGTACGAGGCCCTGCAGTTCTGCAACGCCCTGTCGCTGCTGGAGGGGCTGACGCCGTCCTACGTGGGGTCGGGCACGAGCTGGGCCTGGAACCCGCTGGCCGACGGCTACCGCCTGCCGCTGGAGGTGGAGTGGGAGTACGCCTGCCGCGCGGGCAGCGAGACCGAACTGGCCAACGGAGAACTGACCAGCCTCGATTGCGAGCCCCTGGACCCGACGCTCGACGCGATCGGCTGGTCCTGCCAGAACTCCGGCTTCCCCGTCTACCGCGCTCACGAGGTGGGCCAGAAGCTGCCGAACGCCTGGGGCCTCCACGACATGCACGGCAACGTCTGGGAGTGGTGCTGGGACAGCTACTACGAGACCGATTCGGAGGGCTTCCCGACGGGCGAGTCGCTCGGGCAGGTGAACCGCGGCGGCGCCTTCGACAACTTCGCACGGTACTGCCGGGCGGCGAATCGGCACTATACGGATCCGCGGCGGGCCGATGATCACCGCGGCTTCCGCATTACCAGATCTGGTGAATAGCTGAGGACTCCCTTCTGGTGGGGGACGCGCGCCGGGCACTTCCGGTGCCCGGCGCGCTCGACTTTCGGGCCCCTGCGCCCTCCTGGCGCAGGGACCCTCCAGACGCCCCCACCAGAAGGGAGTCCTCAGCTATTCACCACATCTGGATATGGTATGGGATCATGTGGTATTATTATCCATCATATGGAGTGGGGGTTGGACGGTTGGGGGGGACATGAGTCGGCGCTACGGCTACTCTATCTTGTTGTCTTGTATATGGTTGTTGATTTCGGGCCTCGCGGGGGCCGCCGAGGGGCCACCGGGGGCGCCGGGGAGGCCGGGGCGCGTGCGGTTGGAGCAGCCGTTTCCGCGGACGGCGGATCCGGCGGCGTTCTTGCCCTTCGAGGTGGACGGGCGGACCCATGTGACGCTCGACGTGCTGGATGCGGACGGGAACCCGGTGGTGCGGCTGGCCGAGGGGGTCTATGCCGGGGGGCGGCACGCGGTGCGCTGGCGGGGGTGCGACGGGGCCGGCCGGCGAGTCGCGCCGGGGGTTTATACGGTGCGGATGAAT
>JAUSBL010000008.1 GCA_030658975.1 Candidatus Latescibacterota bacterium | reverse complement strand
CCCGACGGCCGCTGGGTCTGCTTCGTCAGCGACCGCGGCGGCGAAGAGCAGCTCTACCTCGTCGACCAGCGCGGCCGCGACGACTGGCGCCCGCTGACGCCCGACAACCGCGGATTCCTGCTGCAGCCCGTCTGGTCGCCCGATTCGCAGCGGATCCTCTGGGGCGACAAGTTCATGCGACTGAGCATGGTGGACGTCGCCACCGGCAAGATCACCGTGATCGACACGGGCGAGTACGACGACGCCTGGGAGCGCTGGGGCATCCTCGACTACGTCTGGTCGCCGGACGGGCAGTGGGTGGCCTACAGCAAGAACACCGCGAACATGCACGAGGTGATCTGCCTCTACAGCCTCGCCTCCGGGAAGAGCACGCAGGTCACCGACGACTTCTTCACGAGCTGGTCGCCCAGCTTCGACCCCGAGGGACGCTACCTCTGGTTCCTGAGCAACCGCACGTTCACCCCGATCATGGACCGCCAGGACCAGAACCACATCTTCGTGGACATGGCGAAGCCCTACCTCGCGCTGCTGCAGGACGGCGTCCGCTCGCCGTTCTTCGAGGACCCGGGCCTGGTGGCGGCGAAGGCCGACGAGGAAAAGAAGAGTGGCAAGAGCGACGAGGGCGCGAAGCCCGCCGCCACCCGCGTCGACCTCGACGGTCTCGGCGGCCGCGTCCTGGCCGTGCCCGGCGTCGAGGGCGGCAACTACTTCCGCCTCACCGCGACCGCCGACGGCTGCCTGATGCTGCGCCGCGACGAGCCGGTCTTCCTGAAGTACCAGCACGTCGACGACCGCACCGCCGAGAGCGACCTCACCCTGGTGGCGTACGACGTCGCGGAGCGCGAGGCCAAGGACCTGGGCGGCGGCCTCGCCAACTACCACCTCTCGGCCGACGGCAAGAAGCTGGCGTACCGCGCCGGCAGCCGCTACGGCGTGGTCGACGCCGGCAAGGAGTTCAAGCCCGGCGACGGCGCGGTCGAACTCGACGGCGTACGCCTGCGCGTGGATCGCGCTCAGGAGTACCGCCAGATGCTCGACGAGGCCTGGCGCATCCAGCGCGACTGGTTCTACGACGAGAACATGCACGGCGTCGACTGGCAGAAGATCCGCGGCAAGTACGCGGCCCTGGTCCCCTGGTGCGGCGCCCGCGGCGACCTCACCTACCTGATCGGGGAGATGATCGCCGAGCTGAACATCGGCCACACCTACGTCTACGGCGGCGACCAGCAGCACGCCGGCGCGCCTCCGCGCACGGCGATGCTCGGCTGCGACTTCGCCGTCGATGAGCGCAGCGGCCGCGTGCGCATCGCCCGCATCCTGCCCGGCTTCGTGTGGGACGCCGCCGCGCGCTCGCCGCTGGCCGAACCCGGCGTGGACGTGCGCGAGGGCGACTTCCTGCTGGCCGTCGACGGCCGGCCGCTGGCCGCCGGCGCCAACCCCTACGAGCTGCTCGCCGACGGCGCCGGCCGCACCGTCGAGCTCACGGTCGCCGACAACGCCGAAGGCAAGCAGCCGCGCACGGTCGTCATCGAGCCCCTGCGCGGCGAGGGCGGCCTGCGCTACCGCGCCTGGGTGGAGGCCAACCGCCGCTACGTGGACGAGAAGTCGGGCGGCCGCCTCGGCTATCTCCACCTGCCCGACATGGGCGAGCCCGGCCTGATCGAGTTCGGCGCCTACTGGTACCCGCAGACGGACCGCCAGGGCCTCGTCATCGACGAGCGCGACAACGGCGGCGGTTTCGTCGGCGACATGATCATCGACCGGCTCGAGCGCGTGATGTGGTCCGTGACCATCCCGCGCGAGGGCGGCCCCGGCCGCAACCCCGAGCGCGCCTTCCACGGGCCGCTGGCGGTCCTGATCAACGAGGACACCGGCAGCAACGGCGAGTTCTTCGCCGAGGCGGTCAAGGTCCGCAACCTCGCCACCGTGATCGGCATGCGCACCTGGGGCGGCGCCATCGGCATCGAGCCCCACCAGGACCTCGTCGACGGCGGCACGGTGACCCCGCCCCAGTTCGGCCTTTACGACATGCACGGCGAGTGGATCATCGAGGGCCGCGGCGTCGAGCCCCACTTCGAAGTGCAGAACCCGCCCGCCCGCGTCGTGGCCGGCCGTGACGACCAGCTCGATTTCGCGATCGAGCACCTGCTCGGCAGGCTGAAGGACGAAGGCGCGAAGTGGAAGCTCCCCGCAGTGCCGACTTACCCTGACAAGAGCAAGCCCGGGGAAGGCGTCCGCAAATAACGATGATCTTCGCCCGGGTGATCCGAGCCAGGTTCGGATCACCCGGGCGAGATGAATCTCTCGGTGTGGCATTGACGATCGCGCAGTCGCATCCCTCTTGCGACACCATCGGCCCTGTCTCCTCTATCTGTGTGTCCCGGAGTAGAGGAACGACAGGGCCGAAGGTACGGAGTCTCTCCAGAAGCCCCAGGAATGCCCCTGAGGCTTCTCTTCCGACAGGCAGGCGAAGCCGCAGTCCACCAGCAGCGCGGCGAACTCGCGGTCCATCGGGATCAGCTGCGGCAGGTCGAAGGCGCCCCAGTTCAGGTAGACCCGCACGCTCTGCGGCGGCATCGCCGCGTAGGCGATCTTCAGTTCGGGCGCGACGTAGGGGCTCATCGCGGCCACGCGGTCGAAGCGGCCCGGGTAGCGGCGCGCCAGGTCGAGCGCCGAGTTGCCCCCGTAGCTGGCGCCCAAGACGCCCCAGGTCATCCCCACGTCGTGCTGCACGGCGATGAAGGGCTGCAGCGTCCCGGTTACCCACAGGCCGAACGGCTCCTGCAGCCCGCCGGCGTACTCCTCGGTGCGGCGCCCCGGCGGCACGCACACGCAGATCGGCAGGTCCAGTTCGGGCCGGTGCTCGGCCAGCCAGGCCAGGGCGCGGTCCAGCCCGCCCAGCGTGACGTATTCCAGACCGTCGTGGACCAGCAGGCAGGGGCGGCGGCCGCGCGGCTCGCCCGGGGGCGTCAGCACCAGCACCTCGCGGGGTCCGCCGAGCGCCGGCGCCGGCAGCTCGTAGCGGTCCGTCCGGCAGAGGGCCGTGGCCGGAGCGGACACGAACTCCGGCTCGCGGTAGTCGATGCCGCGCACTTCGGAGTTGGGGCCGAAGCCGCCGGTGCAGGTCCGCGGGTTGCGCGCGTCCAGCAGCCACAGCGAATCGACCACGAACTTGTAGTCGACCCTCGCCTGGGGCGGCAGGACCAGCACGCACGACCACAGGTCGGTGCCGGGCAGGTGCGCCAGCGGCATCGTCGGCAGCCAGGCGGTCTGGTCGCCGGCGAGGCGGACGTCGTGCCCGGGTCCGCGGTAGAACAGCAGCAGCGTGTCGCCGCCGGCGATGATCGGATTGAAGGGGTGGTCGACGAGCAGGACGGTCACGGCGGCCTGGCGCTCCGACATCGGCAGGCGCTCGAGGGCCAAGAGGCGGTCGAGCGGCCGGCCGGCGCCGGCAGCGGGCGCGGCCGTGGCCAGCGCGGCCGCGGCGAACGCCGCGGCCGCGAGCCACGGCAACGTCAACGCCTTGGTGCGCATGAAGCTCTGGTCCTCCCGCCGGGCCTTCGCCGGGTTTTCACGTGGTCCGCCAAGGCAGCCTAGCATAGAATGGCGGCAGCCGCGACACCGTGAGCCCCCCAGGAAGGCAGAGCCCATGACCGGATCCGACCGTTTCGGCCGCCTGTTCCCGATCCTCGAAGCCGTGCCCGCGGAGCACCGCCTGCCCGGTCTGGTCGAGCAGTCGACCTGGCTGTGCGACGGTGCGCTGAAGGACTGGGACGGGCCCGTCCAGCGTGTGCTGTCGCCGGTGTGCGTGCCTTCGCCCGGGGGGCCGAAGCAGGCGGTGATCGGCTCCTACCCCCTGATGGGCGCCGAGCAGGCGCTGGCGGCGCTCGCGGCCGCGTGTGCCGCCTGGGACCACGGCCGCGGCCCCTGGCCCACGATGTCGGTGAGCCGGCGGCTGGAGCACGTGGAGGATTTCGCCGCGCGGATGGCGTTGCGGCGCGACGAGGTCGTGCGCCTGATCATGTGGGAGATCGGCAAGTCGCTGCCCGATGCGCGCAAGGAGTTCGACCGCACCGTCGCCTACATCCACGACACGGTCGCGGCGATGAAGGAACTGGACCGCGTCTCGTCGCGCTTCGAGGTGCGCGAGGGGGTCATCGGCCAGATCCGCCGCTCGCCGCTGGGCGTCGCGCTGTGCATGGGCCCGTTCAACTATCCGCTGAACGAGACGTTCACCACGCTGATTCCGGCTCTGGTCATGGGCAATCCCGTCATCTTCAAGCCGCCCAAGCTGGGCGTGCTGCTGCACAGCCCGCTGCTCGCGGCTTTCCGCGACGCCTTCCCGCCCGGGGTGGTCAACACGGTCTACGGGGACGGCGCGACGATCGTGAGCCCCCTGATGGCGTCCGGCCGGATCGACGTGCTGGCCTTCATCGGCACCAGCCGCGTCGCCGACATCCTGCGCAAGCAGCATCCGAAACCCCACCGCCTGCGCTGCGTGCTGGGGCTCGAGGCGAAGAACGCGGCGATCGTGCTGCCCGACGCCGACCTGGACGAGGCCGTGTCCGAGTGCGTCGCGGGCGCCCTGTCGTTCAACGGGCAGCGCTGCACGGCGCTCAAGCTGATCTTCGTCCACCGCAGCCTCGTCGCGGAGTTCAACCGGCGCCTGGTCGCCGCCGTGGACGCCCTGCGGCCCGGGCTGCCCTGGGACCCTGGCGCGCAGGTCACGCCGCTGCCGGAGGCCGGCAAGCCGCAGTACCTGTCGGAACTGGTCGCCGACGCCCGCGCCCGCGGCGCTCAGGTGCTCAACCCCGAAGGCGGCGCCGTGCACGGCACCTACTTCCACCCGGCCGTGCTCTACCCGGCGGACGCGGGCATGCGCATCTTCCACGAGGAACAGTTCGGACCCGTGGTGCCGGTGACGCCCTACGACGACGTCGAGGAGCCGGTGCGCGCGATCATGGAGTCGCCCTACGGCCAGCAGGCGAGCCTGTTCGGGCGCGATCCCGCGGCCGTGGGCCGGTTGATCGACCTGCTGGTCAACCAGGTCTGCCGCGTCAACGTCAACGCCCAGTGCCAGCGCGGCCCGGACACGTTCCCGTTCACCGGCCGCAAGGATTCCGCCGAGGGCACGCTGTCGGTCAGCGACGCCCTGCGTGTCTTCTCGATCCGCACCCTGGCCGCCACCCGGGCCACCGGGGACAACAAGGAGCTCGTCTCGCGGATCGTGCGCGAAGGGCACAGTTCGTTCCTGAACACGGATTGGCTTTTCTAGGAGGCAACCACCGGACCGCCGCGTCCGTATCCAAGGTCGACGCCCGTCCCCCCCGCAGCCCGCAGGAGGCAGACATGGCCGACTTCACGCTGACCGCCCGCCAGATCGTCCTGCGCCGCATGCAGGCCGCCGACGCCCCGGTCCTTTACGCCTACCGTTCCCTGCCCGAGGTCGCCCGCTACCAGGACTGGTTGCCCCACGACATCGACGAGGTCCAGGGGCTGTCGCGCTCCCAGGCCGACGTCGAGCCGGGGACGCCCGGCACCTGGTTGCAGCTGATCATCGTCCGGCGCGAGGACGGCGAGGTCGTCGGGGACTGCGGGATCCTCTTCCCGGACGGCGCGCGCGCGAGCCCGGAGCTGGGGATCGCCCTGCGCCCGGACCACCGCAGCCGCGGCTACGCGACCTGCGCCACGCGCCTGATGCTCGCGTACCTGTTCGACGCGCGCAAGGTCCACCGCGTCGTCGCCCGCACCGATCCGCGCAATCTGCCCTCCATCACCGTGCTGCAGCGGCTCGGTATGCGCCAGGAAGCGCATCTGCGCCGCAGCCACTGGCACCGCGACCAGTGGGTCGACGACATGATCTTCGCGATGCTGGCCGAAGA
Source organism: Candidatus Latescibacterota bacterium (assembly GCA_030658975.1). Taxonomy (GTDB): domain Bacteria; phylum Krumholzibacteriota; class Krumholzibacteriia; order LZORAL124-64-63; family LZORAL124-64-63; genus PNOJ01. Next base: position 4,628 of record JAUSBL010000008.1, on the reverse strand, counting down.
GTGGGAACGGGAGCGCAAGCGCCTGCAGGCGCACTGCGAGAACGGCGGCGTCTGAGCCGCCGCTCAGCCGAGCGCGATCTCGCGGCCGCCGACCACGACCGCCGCGGCGTCGCGGGGATGGCAGAGCAGCAGCGCGGCCACGCGGTCGCCCACGCGCTCGAACGCAGGATCCCCGAGATCGAAGAGCGCCAGGTCGCAGGCCTTGCCCGGCTCGAGCGAGCCCACGTCCTCGCGGCCGAGGCAGGCGGCGCCGCCCAGGGTCGCCATCTCCAGCACTTCCCCGACCGTCATCGCGCCGGCGCCGCCCAGGACGCGGTGCAGCAGCAGGCACTGGCGCAGTTCGGCCAGCAGGTGGGAGGAGTCGTTGCTCGCCGAGCCGTCCACCGCCAGGCCGACCGGACAGCCCGCGGCCCGCAGGTCGCGCACGCGGCAGATGCCCGAGCCCAGGCGCATGTTCGAGGTGGGGCAGTGGGCGATCGCGACGCCGGCGCGCCCCAGCCGGGCGATCTCCGCGTCGTCGAACCAGATGCCGTGGGCCAGCCAGACGTCGTCCGCCAGCCAGCCGCAGTCCTCCAGCAGATCCACCGGGCGCATCCCGTAGGTGGCGGCGCAGTACGCGTCCTCGTCGCGCGTCTCGGACAGGTGCGTGTGCAGGCGCACGCCGTGGCGGCGCGCCAGCGCGGCCGTGTCGCGCATCAGCTCCGGGGTGACCGAGAACGGCGAGCAGGGGGCCAGCGCGATGCGGGTCATCGCGCCCGGCGCGGGATCGTGGTGCAGCCGGATGAGACGCTCGCTGTCGGCCAGGATCGTGTCGTGGTCCTGCACCACCGAGTCGGGCGGCAGACCGCCGTCCTTTCGCGAGCGCGACATGCTGCCGCGCGTGGGGTGGAAGCGGATGCCGGCGTCGCGGGCCGCCGCGATGGTCACGTCGATGAGCTCCGGCGAGGCCTCGCGCGGGAACAGGTAGTGGTGGTCGGTGGTCGTGGTGCAGCCCGAGCGCAGCAGCTCGCGGCAGCCGACCAGCGCGCCGCGGTGGAAGTCCTCGTCCGAGAGACCGGCCCACACCGGATAGAGAGTCCCGAGCCAGGGGAACAGTTCCGCGTCGATCGCCCCGGGCCAGGCCCGCGTGCGCGTCTGGTAGAGATGGTGGTGGGTGTTGACCAGGCCCGGCAGCACGACCCGTCCCCGCGCGTCCAGCCGTCGGAAGCGCGCGCGCGGTTCGCCGTCGATCCGCTCGGGCGCCGGCCCGGCGCCCACCCCGACGATCAGGCCGTCGCGCGCCGCCACCCAGCCGTCGTCCAGGGTGCGGCGGGCGGGGTCCATCGTGACCAGGGGGTCGGCGTGCTCGAGCAGGAACAGGTCCGGGTCGCGCATGATCAGCTCCGGGTTTGGGATTGCGGGCTTCTTCGTCTATAATGCCCCGCGGCGGCGGTGCGGGCAACAACCCGCTAGCACGGTTCCTGCACGAACCGTCCGTCGGTGCCCGCCGGAGCCCGTTCCGACCTGGAAAGTGGGCAAACCGGCGCGGCCGTGACCGGATCCGTGGACAGCGCCCCGGGCTCGGGGGCTGGGCGGATCGCAACGAAGGAGACTGACGTGCGGAATCCGATAACGACGAACCCGACATCACGGCGGCTCACCCGGACGGCGCTGGCGCTGTTGGCGCTGGCCGCGCTGGCCCTGGCCGCCGGCTGCGGCGGCGGCAAGGCGGTCACCCGGGTCGGGACCGACACCACCATCGACCTGTCCGGCAACTGGAACGATGCCGACAGCCGCCAGGTCGCCGGGACTCTCATCGCCCAGATCACCGCCGCGCCCTGGGTCGAGAACCACCTGCTGGCCCGCGGCAAGAAGCCCGTGCTCATCGTGGGGCAGATCGCCAACAAGTCGGCCGAGCACATCCCGGTCAAGACCTTCGTGGCCGACGTCGAGCGCTCGTTCATCAACTCGGGACGCGTCACCGTCGTCGCTTCGTCCGAGGAACGCGAAGGCGTGCGCGACGAGCGCTCCGACCAGCAGCAGTACTCCTCGCCCGAGACCATGAAGGACTGGGGTCGCGAGAAGGGCGCCGACTACATGATGCTCGGGGAGATCAACACGATCATCGACCGCGAGGACGGCGACGAGGTGAAGTACTACCAGGTCGACGTGTACCTCGTGGATCTCGAGGACAACACGAAGGTCTGGGCGGGCGTCGAGAAGATCAAGAAGTACGTCAGCCGCAGCGGTCACAAGCCTTGAGCACCCGGTTCCGCACGTTCCCGGCCGGGCAGGCCGCCGTCCGCACGGCGGCCCGCCTGGTCCTCGCCGCGGCGCTGCTCGGCGCCGCCGGCTGTTCGACCTACGCCGACCGCCACGAACGCCTGCGCACCGACCTCGCGGCGGGCCGCTTCGACGAGGCGCTCGCGGGTCTCGACGAGGCCGCGCGCGCCCAGGACCGACTGGCGAACCTGCTGGAGAAGGGTCTGGTCCTGCACTACGCCGATCGCTGGGCCGAGTCCAACGCGGTGTTCGAAGAGGCGGAATTGCTGGCCGCCGACCTCTACACCAGGAGCGTCAGCGAAGCCGTCGTGTCCCTGGTCACCAACGACGGCGCCATCGCCTACCGCGCCCCCCCCTTCGAGATGGCCCTGGTGCCCTACTTCCGCGCGCTGAACTACGTCTACCTGGGCAACCGCGAAGAAGCCGTGGTCGAGGCCCGCAAGGCCGAGCTGCACCTGCGCGACTACGCGGAGATCGCCCGCGCCCTGCGCGACGGCGACGACGACGACGCCCGCCTGGCCGCCCTGGACAACGACGCCTTCCTGCAGTACGTGCGGGCCATGCTGCTGGACTGGGGCGGCGAGACCAACGACGCCTTCATCGCCTACCGTCAGGCCGCGCTGGCCTACCGCGACACCGAGGGCCTGCTGGGCGTGACCACCCCGCCCTGGCTCGGCGCCGACCTGCTGCGCACCGGCACCGCCCTGGGCTTCAGCGCCGAACTGGACGAGCTGAGACTGCAGCTGCCGGACCTGCTGCCGCAGTCGCTGCCCGCGTCCGGCACCGGCGAAGTCGTCCTGTTCCTGGAGACAGGGTACGCGCCGCGGCGGATCTCCCGGGCGGCCGACGTGCCGATCTTCAAGAGCGAGGACCGCCGCGACGACCGCGACGCCTGGGCGCTCTCGCTGCGCCACCGTTACGAGTCGGGCTGGGACCGCAACGCGACGATCGACTACTGGCTGCGCTTCGCCCTGCCCGAGCTGGTGGACGAGCCGCCGGCGGTCGCGGGCGCGCGCGTGTCGGCGGGAACGGTCGGTGGCCAGACGCGCGCCGTGCCCGTGGAGGATGTCGCCGGCCGGTCGCGGCGGTTCTTCCAGGACGCCCAGGGCAAGATCGTGCTGAAGACCATCGTGCGCGCGCTGGCCAAGTACGCCGCGCAGGAGCAGGCGCAGGACAAGGGCCAGGTCGCGGGCCTGCTGGTCAATCTGCTGGGCGCGGCGACCGAGCAGGCCGACACGCGCAACTGGCTGACGCTGCCGCGCGGCATCTCCATGGCCCGGCTCGCGCTGCCGCCCGGGACGCACGACCTGCGCGTGGAACTGGTCGACGCGCAGGACCGCCGGCTCGAGACGCGCGAGATCACCGGCGTCGGCGTCGTCAGCGGCGGTTGGACCTTCCTGAGCCGCCGGGTCTTCTAGTATCCCTACCTCACCAGCGTGAGCTTGCGCTCGGCGGACGCTCCCTGCGGCCCGCGCAGCCGCGCCAGGTACACGCCGCTGGGCAGGGTCCGGCCCGCGTCGTCGTCGCCCTGCCAGAGCACCTCGTGCGGCCCCGCCGCCGCGTTCCCCGCCAGCAACGTCCGCACGCGCCGCCCCTGCAGATCGTAGACCGCCAGTTCGACGCGACCCGCCCGCGGCAGGTCGAAGCGCACCGTCGTGCGCGGGTTGAAGGGGTTCGGCCAGCCGGCCAGCCGCGCGCCCGCCGCCGCGGGCGGCCCGTCGTCCACGCCGGTGACCTCGCCGATCGCGAGCGTGGCGTGGACGGTGTGCGGCCCGGCGGGGTCGTTCGAGGACAGCGAGATCATGTCGTAGTAGAGGCCGGCCGCGAGCCCCGTAGCGTCGAAGACCGCCCGCACCGCCAGCGAGTCGCCTGGCGCCACGGTCGCCGTGCGCGGCGACACCGCGAGCCAGCCCGCCGACCAGGCCGCGTCCTGCAGGAGCAGGGGCAGCGGGCCGTCGTTGTGGACGACGAAGGTCTCGACCCCGACCAGCGGCAGCGCGGCCAGGGCCGCCGGCAGGTCGAGCAGGCCGGCGCCGGACTGGTTGTCGCGGCCCGGGGTGCCCAGGTCGCGGGCGGTCGAAGCGAGGGCTGCGGACAGCTGGGCCGGCGTGACGCCAGGCGAGGCCTGCAGGCAGATCGCCGCGGCCCCCGCCACCAGCGGCGTCGCCATGCTCGTGCCCGAGTAGGCGGCGTAGGCGCCGGTGCCGATCGTCGAGGTGATGCCGTCGCCGGGCGCCGCCAGGTCGGGCTTGACCAGGCCGGGCGGGTAGGGGTAATCGCCGTAGCCGGCGGCCGGGAGGTCCCAGACCGTGGGTCCGAGGCTGGAATAGGCCCACGTCGCGTCGGTCGCCGTCGTCGCGCCGACG
>JAUSBL010000100.1 GCA_030658975.1 Candidatus Latescibacterota bacterium | reverse complement strand
GCCGCGAACCTGCTGCGCCGTGTCCTGTTCAACATCGACCTGGTCGTCCTGGGTTTGCTGGCGCCGCCTGTCGAGGCCGGCCGCTACGCCGCGGCCAGCCGGCTGGCCTTCGTCCTGGTCACGGTCACCGAGTCGTCGCTGGGCGCGGTCCTGCCGCGGCTGGCCAAGCTGCGCCTCGAGGGCCTGCCCGACTACCGCCGCGGCGTGCGGCGAGCCGCGGCGGGGGCCGGCCTGGCGCTCGCGACGCTCGCCGCCGCGGGCGCCCTGTTCGGCGGTCCCCTGGTGCGCCGGCTGTTCGGCGAGGCGTTCGCGGGTTCGGCGAACGTGTTCGCCGTGCTGGCGGTCGGCTACGCCGCCCTGGCCCTGGCCCTGCTGCTGCACGAGTCGCTGGTGGCCGAGGATCGCCAGGCCGCGGGCCTGCCGCCCCTGGCGGCCGGGGCAGCGCTGGCGGCCGCCGGCGCCGTGATCGCCGCGCCGCTGGGAGGGGCCGAGGGCGTGGCCTGGGCCATGGCGGTCTCTCACCTGGCCTACGCGGCCTGGCTCGGGGCGCTGACCCTGGCCCGGCGGCGGGATCTATCCTAGCGTCCCCGGCCCGGGGCGGGTATATTCACCCCCTCGCGCGCCGCCCCGGGCGTCGCCCCCCATCCGGTCAGCAAAGGAGAGGCCTATGCAGCGCACAACCACGGCGATCATCGCAATCATCCTGATCCTGGCGACCATGCTCGCCGGCTGCAAGGACGGCGACGCCGCCGGCAAGAATTCCTCGGAGGAGAAGGGCGTGGTCCAGGTGCCGGGACTGAAAATCAAGGATCTGACCGTCGGCAGCGGCCGCGCGGCCGCCAAGGGCGATTTCGTGACCGTGCACTACACGGGCTGGGTGCTGGCCGACGGCCAGAAGGCCGCCGAGCCCTTCGACAGCTCCGTGCCCCGCGGCGCGCCGGCGACCTTCCCGATCGGGACCGGCCGGCTGATCAAGGGCTGGGACGAGGGCATCCCCGGCATGAAGGTCGGAGGCAAGCGCGAGCTGATCCTCGAGCCGGCCATGGGCTACGGCGAGCGCGACACGCCGAAGATCCCGGCCAATTCCACGCTGATCTTCGAGGTCGAGATGGTCGCCATTCCCGAGGTCCAGATGACCGACACGACGGTCGGCGCCGGCGCCGCCGCCGAGTCCGGCGACCTCGTCCAGGTGCACTACACCGGCTGGCTGATGCAGGACGGCGTCAAGGGCGAGAAGTTCGACAGCTCGCTCGACCGCGGCTCTCCGTTCGATTTCCAGCTCGGCGCCGGCCAGGTGATCCCGGGTTGGGACATCGGCGTCAAGGGCATGAAGATCGGCGGCAAGCGCACGCTGACCATCCCGCCCGAGTTGGGCTACGGCGAACGCGATCTGGGCGTCATCCCGCCCAACTCGACGCTGACCTTCGACGTCGAGCTGCTGGGGGTCCAGGGCAAGACAGCGCAGACGGCCGAATAGTCCAACTGGTTATACTGCATGGGATTGAAGAGCGAAGGCGTCCCGGGTACGGGGCGCCTTCGCTGCGTTGTTTCATGAAAACAGCTTGCAGTTGCCAACGATGGCAACTACACTGGCGCGCCGTCGATCGTGCGGTCCGCCAGAGGGAGGACCGTTTCCTTTTGTGCCGCGGGCGTTCCCACCTCCGCGGTTCCCGAGTCACTACCCGAGGGGTGCGAACCTATGGGCAACATGTATTATCTGATACCGGCGACGGGCGTGCTGGCCCTGCTCTTCGCGCTGTGGAAGTCGTCGTGGATCGTCAAGCAGGATCCCGGCGACCAGCGCATGCAGGAGATCGCCGGGCATATCCAGGAAGGAGCCATGGCCTTCCTATCCCGCGAATACCGGGTGCTCGGGGTGTTCGTGGTCGTCGTGGCCGTTCTGCTGGCGTTCGGCAACCGCAGCCTCGCCGAATCGCACTGGCTGATCGGCGTCTCGTTCGTCGTGGGCTCGGTGTGCTCGGGCCTGGCCGGTTACATCGGCATGAAGGTCGCGACCAAGGCCAACGTCCGCACCACCCAGGCGGCGCGCACGGGCCTGAACAAGGCCCTCGGGATCGCCTTCAGCGGCGGCACGGTGATGGGCATGAGCGTGGTCGGCCTCGGCGTGCTCGGGCTGAGCCTGCTCTTCGTGTTGTACCAGAACCTGTACGCCGGCCAGGCTGGCTGGTCGACCGAGCGGGTCCTGCAGGTGCTTTCCGGTTTCTCCCTCGGCGCCAGTTCGATCGCCCTGTTCGCCCGCGTGGGCGGCGGCATCTACACCAAGGCGGCCGACGTGGGCGCCGACCTGGTGGGCAAGATCGAGGCGGGCATTCCCGAGGACGATCCCCGCAACCCCGCCGTCATCGCCGACAACGTGGGCGACAACGTGGGCGACGTCGCGGGCATGGGCGCCGACCTCTTCGAGTCGTACGTCGGCGCGATCGTGGGCGCCATGATCCTGGGCCTGGCCTTCCTGCCGGGCCTGTCCGGCGCGGTGCCGAACGCCGTGCTGCTGCCGCTGGTGCTGGCCGCGGTCGGCATCGTCTGTTCGATCCTCGGCACGTTCCTGGTCCGCACCCGCGAAGGCGGCAACCCGCAGGCGGCCCTGAACACGGGCACCTTCGGCGCCGGCCTGATGATGCTGGTGCTCTCCTATTTCGTGATCCGCGCCATGCTGCCGGCCGAGCAGGTCGGCGGCGTGTTCCTGGCGAGCGTTGCCGGTCTGGTCGGCGGCATCCTGATCGGGGTGATCACCGAGTATTACACCAGCGGCTCCCGCAATCCGGTGAAAGCCCTGTCCAAGTCCGCCGAGACCGGTGCGGCCACCAACATCATCTCGGGCCTGGCCCTGGGCATGCTGTCCACCGCGCTGCCGATCATCGTGCTGAGCGCGACGATCCTGGTCGCCTACGAGGCGGCCGGCCTCTACGGCATCGCCGTGGCCGCGCTGGGCATGCTCTCGACGACGGGGATCCAGCTGGCGGTCGACGCCTACGGTCCGATCGCGGACAACGCCGGCGGCATCAGCGAGATGGCCGGGCTCGGGCACGAGGTGCGCGCGCGCACCGACACGCTGGACGCGGTCGGCAACACGACGGCCGCCATCGGCAAGGGCTTCGCCATCGGTTCGGCGGCCCTGACGGCGCTCGCGCTGTTCGCCGCCTACCAGCACATCGTCAAGCTCGATGCCATCGACATCATGCAGCCCAGGGTGCTCACCGGCCTGCTGGTGGGCGCCATGCTGCCGTTCCTGTTCTCCAGCTTCGCCATGAACGCCGTCGGCCGCGCCGCCTTCTCGATGATCGAAGAAGTCCGCCGCCAGTTCCGCGAGATCCCGGGGTTGATGGAGGGCAAGGCGACCGCCGATTTCCGGCGCTGCGTGGACATCTCCACGACCGCGGCCATCCGCGAGATGATCGCACCGGGCCTGATGGCGGTGCTGGCGCCCGTGCTGGTGGGCTTCCTGGGCGGTCCGGCGATGCTCGGCGGCCTGCTGGCCGGCGTGACCGCCTCGGGCGTGCTGCTGGCCATCTTCATGGCCAACGCGGGCGGCGCCTGGGACAACGCCAAGAAGCTGATCGAGGGCGGCGCCCACGGCGGCAAGGGCAGCGACGCCCACAAGGCGGCCGTGGTCGGTGACACCGTCGGCGACCCCTTCAAGGACACGGCCGGGCCGAGTTTGAATATCCTGATCAAGTTGATGAGCGTGATCAGCGTCGTGATCGCGCCCCTGCTGGTCCGTTAGGAGGACTCGCAGGCCGAAACACCCGGGGGCCCGTCCCGACGAGGGGCGGGCCCCTGTTTATTTCTTGACATAAGGTGTTCTGGAAAAAACATTTGAGGGGACTTCCGGGTTCACCCCGGGCCGTACCACCACAGGGGAGAGTGCTCGCATGGCTCGATTCTATCTGGAAAAGGGCAAGGTTGCGGCGTTCATCGCGCATCTGCAGTCGCAGAAGACGGTGTACGCTCCGCACCGCAAGGGCCGCAACGCGTTCGCGTTCGCGCCGGTCGAGCGGCCGCAGGATGTGGTGCTGGACTACCCGCGGACCGTCAGCTCGATCAAGAAGTACTTCCTGCCGCCGCGCGAGGAGCTGCTCAGCTTCAATCTGGCCGAGAACACCTGCGCGCAGCCCGCGGTCGCGCCGCTGGACGCCGTGTTCCTGGGCGTCCACAGCTACGACGTCCACGCGGTGCTGAAGCTCGACCACAACTTCGTCACCGGCAACCCGGAGCGGAACTACCTGACGCGGCGCCAGGGCGCGCTGATCGTCGGCGTGGGCTTCACGCCCGACCGGTTCCACTTCAGCGGCTCGGTGGGGATCCCGGCCGGCGACACCACCGGCTGCGACCTGTTCCTGCACCCCTGCGAGGGCGGCTACGCCCTCGAGGTGCTGACCCCGGCCGGGGAGAAACTGGTCGCGGGCTTCAAACTGCCCGCCCACACGTCGGGCCTGCCCGCCGCCGCGCCCTTCCAGCAGCACATCTACGTGCCGCAGGCCAAGCTCAAGGACGTCTTCGCCCACAACTACGACAACGCGGTGTGGGAGGAGGAGGCGGAGAAGTGCATGAGCTGCGGCACCTGCAACCTCGTCTGCCCCACCTGCTACTGCTTCGACGTCGAGGACGCGGTCGACATCACGGTGACCCGCGGCAGCCGCGAACGGCGCTGGGACGGCTGCATGCTGCGCAGCTTCACCGAGGTGGCCGGGGGCGAGGTGTTCCGCGAGGAGCCGGCCGCCCGCCAGCGCCACCGCGTGTACCGCAAGTTCAAGTACATCTCGGACGAGACGGGCGAGCCCTGGTGCGTGGGCTGCGGGCGCTGCACGGCGTCCTGCACCGCGGACATCAGCATCGTCTCGATCGTCAACCGCCTGGTGAACGACTACGACGCCGTCAAGGCCTAGGTCCCGTCAAGGAGAGGCAAGATGACCAAGCACGAACTCATCGCTCCCGCCGGGACGAAGGACCTGTACCTGCCCGTCATGGCGGAGATCACGGACGTGCGGCAGATGACGCCGCTCGAGAAGCTGTTCGAAATCAGGCTGCCCGGCGGGGTCGATCTGGGGCACCGGCCGGGGCAGTTCGTCGAGGTGTCGCTGTTCGGCGTCGGCGAGGCGCCGATCTCGATCTCCTCGTCGCCGACGAAGAAGGGCGCCTTCGACCTCGGCATCCGCAAGGTGGGCATGCTCACCGAGATGATCCACCGCATGCAGCCCGGCGAGCGCATCGGCATCCGCGGCCCCTTCGGCAGCGGCTTCGACATGACCAAGTTCAAGGGCAAGGACGTGCTGGTGATCGCCGGCGGCATCGGCCTGGTGCCGCTGCGGTCGCTGATCAACTACGTCCTGGACAACCGCGCCGACTTCGGCCGGCTCGTCATCTGCTACGGCAGCAAGAGCGACACCGACCTGCTGTTCGAGGACGAGCGGCGCGCGTGGGAGCAGGACCCCCGGGTCGAGTTCCACCTCACCGTGGACCACGGCTCGCCGGCCTGGAGCGGCCGCACCGGCGTCATCACGACCCTGATCCCGGGGCTCGACCTGGATCTGCCGAACACCCTGGCCTGCGTCTGCGGGCCGCCGATCATGTACCGCTTCGTCCTGCTGGCCCTGAAATCCAAGCGCCTCCCCGAGGAGAACATCTACATGTCCCTCGAGCGCCGCATGAAGTGCGGCGTCGGCAAGTGCGGGCACTGCCAGATCAACGGCAGCTACGTCTGCCAGGACGGTCCGGTCTACCACTATCCCGACATCAAGGCACTCCGGGAGGCTCTGTGATGGCGAACAAACCGAGAGTCGGCATCTTCGACTTCACCGGCTGCGAGGGCTGCGAGCTCAACCAGCTGAATTTCGAGGATCAGCTCCTGGACATCCTGGAGCACGTGGAGATCGTCGAGTGGCGCGAGGCCATGGACGGACAGGCCGAAGAGCTGGACATCGCCTTCGTCGAGGGTTCGCTGTCCACGCCCGACTGCATCAAGCGGATCCACGAGATCCGCCGCAAGTCCAAGGTCCTGGTGGCCCTGGGCGCCTGCGCGGTGCAGGGCGGCATGAACGCCCTGAAGAACATCCGGCCCATCGAACAGGTGCGCGAGGAGGTCTACGGGCAGGACAAGTACCTGTTCCCGACCCTGCCGGCGCTGCCGATCAGTTCGGTGGTCAAGGTCGACGTCAACGTCCGCGGTTGCCCGATGACCCAGCTGGAGTTCCTGAAGGTGTTCACCTCCCTGGTGATGGGCAAGTCGCCGATCGAACCCGGCAACTCGGTGTGCACCGAGTGCAAGCTCAAGGACAACGAGTGCGTCTTCGAGAAGGGGATGATCTGCCTCGGGCCGATCACCCGCGCCGGCTGCGACGCGCAGTGCCCCAGCTTCGGCCAGTACTGCACGGGCTGCCGCGGCCTGGTGCCCGAGCCCAACGTCGAGGCGATGGAGGAGATCCTCGTCGCGCACGGGCTGTCGATGGACGACGCGCGCAAGAAGCTCCAGTTGTTCAACGCCAACCAGCTCGAGGGGGTCTCCTGATGGGCACCAATCTGGACATCAAGGTCCACCACCTGACCCGGGTGGAGGGCCACGGGGACATCGTCGTCAACATGCGCGACGGCGTGCTGGAGAAGGCGCGCCTGGAAGTCGTCGAGGCGCCGCGCTACTTCGAGGCGATGCTGAAGGGCCGCAACTTCCACGAGGCGGCCATCATCACCTCGCGCATCTGCGGCATCTGCTCGCTCGGCCACCAGATGACGTCGTTCAAGGCGACCGAGCAGGCCCTGGGCCTGGAGGTCAGCGAGCAGACCGTGCGGCTGCGCAAGCTGCTGGTGCACGGGGCCACGCTGCAGTCCAACGTGCTGCACGCGCTGTTCCTGGCGGCCCCGGACTTCCTGAAGGTCGGCTCGGTGTTCCCGCTGATCGCCACGCACCCCGACGTCGTCAAGGCCGCCCTGCGCATGAAGCGCCTGGCCAACGACATCAGCGAAGTGATCGCCGGCCGCGCCGTGCACCCGATCTCCTGCGTGCCCGGCGGCTTCACCCAGCTGCCGACGGCGCAGTCCCTGCGCGTGCTGCGCGAGCGGCTCGAGAAGCAGATGCTGCCGGATCTGGTCTTCGCGGCGAACGTCGTGGCGACGCTGGCCGGGGAGATCCCGGACTTCACCCGCGAGACGGAGTTCATCTCGCTGCGCAGCGACGACGACTACGCGCTCTACGACGGGGACATCTGCTCGACCGACACCGGCCGCGTCCCCGACAGCGAGTACCGCCGCATGACCAA
>JAUSBL010000098.1 GCA_030658975.1 Candidatus Latescibacterota bacterium | reverse complement strand
CCCGCGACGGACCGTGCCGGGGTAGCCGTGGGCGGCGGCCACGACGACCGCCGCGGCGCGCTCCCAATCCGTCAGCGCGGCGCCGGGCCAGTCCGGCGGCGCGCCGGGACCGGGCGCGGGCAGGGCCTCCAGCCAGGCGCCGAGCCCGCCCCGCGCGGTCGCGCGCAGCAGGTCCAGCAGGTCGACGCGCAGCAGCGGCAGCACGGCCTGGGTCTCGGGATCGCCGAATCGGCAGTTGAACTCCAGCACGCGGGGCCCGTCGGGGGTCAGCATCAACCCGACGTACAGCACGCCGCGGTAGTCCACGCCGCGCCGCCGCAGCTCGGCGAGCACCGGCGCGACCACGCCGTCTGCGACCGCCCGGCCGAGCGCGGGCGTCAGCAGCTCCGCGGACGCGACGACGCCCATGCCGCCGGTGTTGGGGCCGGTGTCGCCCTCGCCGAGGCGCTTGTGGTCGCGCGAGGGGCAGAGCAACCCGTAGTCGCGGCCGTCGGTGACCGCGAGGATCGAGAGTTCGGGGCCGGTCAGGCACTCCTCGAGCAGCACGCGCTCCCCGGCGGCGCCGAAGGCGCCGGCGGTGAAGCACAACTCCAGGTGCGCCCGCGCCGCGGCCCGGTCGGCGCAGACCGCCACGCCCTTGCCCTGGGCGGCGCCGCAGGCCTTGACCACCAGCGGGAACGCGGCCTCGGCGAGTCGGTCGAGCGCCTCGCCGAGGCTCCCGCACGCGACGTAGCCGGCGGTCGGCACGCCGGCCGCCGCCATGATCTGCTTGGCGTGCTCCTTGTCCCCCTCGAGTCGCGCGCCCTCGGCTCCGGGACCGAACACCTCGAGGCCGGCGTCGCGCAGGACGTCGGCCAGGCCGGCGATCAGGGGGTCCTCGGGCCCGATGACGACCAGGTCGATCGCCGCCCCGCGGCACCACGACGCGAGCGCGCGCTGGTCGGCGGGATCGACGGGCACCTGGGTCGCGAACTGCAGCAGACCGGGATTGCCGGGAGCGGCCCAGAGGCGGGGATGCGAGGCGGAAGCGGCGAGACGGCGCGCCAGGGCGTGTTCGCGCCCTCCCGCACCCACGATCAGCACCTGCGGCGTCATCGTCCGTCCACCTCCCGTCGCGCTCCGGACCATAGCCCACGCATGCGCTGCGCCGCAACGGAAAGGACGCCGCGGCGCGCCAGGGCGGCACGTCAGGGGGCGGCACGTCAGGGGAGGAGGCGCGTGCCGGCCTCGCCGTGGACCGCGGCGAGCAGGTGCTCGGGATCGGTGATGACGACCTCGCGACCGCCCGCGGCCAGGAACGCCACGGCGGCCTCGATCTTCGGGCCCATGCTGCCGGCTGGGAACTCGCCCGCCGCCAGCAGCGCCCGGGCCTCCGCCGCCGGCAAGACCGACAGCGCCTGCTGCCCGGGCTTGCCCCAGCCGCGGCAGACCTGTTCCACCTGGGTGATGATCACGAACGTGTCGGCCTTGATCAGTTCGGCCAGCAGCTCCGAGGCGAGGTCCTTGTCGATGACCGCGTCGATGCCCTCGATGCGGTCCTCCTCGCAGGTGACCACGGGCACGCCGCCGCCGCCGACGGCGACCACCAGCACGCCGGCGTCGAGCATGCGGCGGATGACCTCGAACTCGATCACCTTGCGCGGCAGGGGGCTGGGCACGACGCGCCGCCAGCCGCGGCCGGCGTCCTGCTTGACCGACCAGCCGAACTCCCGGGCGACCTTGCGGGCCTGCTCCTCGTCGTAGTAGGGGCCGATGGGTTTGGTGGGATTGGCGAACGCGGGGTCGTCGCGGTCCACGAGCACCTGGGTGACCACGGTGGCCACCGGCGTGTCGATCCCGCGCAGGAACATCGCGTTCTGCAGGTTCTGCTGGATCATGTAGCCCAGCCCGCCCTGCGAGTCCGCGCCGCACACGAACAGGGGCATCGGCACGATGCCGTGCAGCTGGTAGCCGGCGTCGTTGCGCAGGAAGATGTTCCCGACCACCGGGCCGTTGCCGTGGGTGATCACGATCTGGTGGCCCGCGGCCGACAGTTCGGCCACCTGGGCCATCGTGCCCTTGGTGATCTGGTACTGCTCGAGGTAGGTCCCCTTGGTCCCCACCGGGATGATGGCGTTGCCGCCGAGCGCGATGACCATCCTGCGTCGATCCATGGTGCACCTCTGCCGACTTGGTCCGCGGACGTGGTCACCGCGCCCGGCCGGCGAGCGCGGTGACGCGGGGAAACGGGATCGGTCAGCCCAGCAGGTCCGCGCTCATGTCGCGGACGCGCTCGAGGGCCTTGCGGATCTGCGGCTGGCTGTTGGCGTAGCTGAAGCGCAGATAGCCCTCGCCGAAGCGGCCGAACGCCGTGCCGCTCAGCGCCGCCACGCCGTACTTGTCCAGCAGCAGCGTGGCGATCTCGGCGCTCTTGCGGCCGAGCTGCGTGATGTTCGGGAACACGTAGAAGGCGCCGTGGGGCATCCGGCAGGTGATCCCGGGGATGTCGTTGAGGCCCGCGACCAGCAGGTCGCGCCGGGCGCGGAACTCCGCCACCATCGCGATCGCCGCGTCCTGCGGGCCGGTCAGCGCCTCGGCGCCCGCGATCTGCGTGAACGAGGCGGTGCAGCTGTTGCAGTTGGTCTGCAGCATGGCGACGGCGTCGGCCAGCTCCCGGGGCATGACGCCGTAGCCCAGGCGCCAACCCGTCATGGCGTAGGTCTTGGAGTGGCCGTCCAGGATGATCGTGCGCTCGAGCATGCCGGGACGGGTGGCGATGGACTCGTGCGCGCCCTCGTAGATGATCTTGCTGTAGATCTCGTCGCTCAGCACCCAGAAGTCGTGCTTCACGGCCAGCCGGGCGATGGCGTCGAGGTCTGCGCCCGACAGCACGCCTCCGGTGGGGTTCTGCGGCGAGTTGATGATCAGCAGCTTCGTGCGGTCGCTGACCAGGCGCTCGAGGTCGGCGATGTCGAAGGAGAAGTCCTTCGCTTCGGACAGTTGCAGGGGCACCGCCTTGGCGCCCAGGAAGTTGATGACCGACTCGTAGATCGGGAACCCCGGGTTGGGGTAGATGACCTCGTCGCCCTCGTCGACCAGGGCGGTCATCACGAAGTACATGATGGGCTTGCCGCCGGGCGTGATGACGACATTCTCGGGGCCGACGGCGAGGCCGCGGTCGCGGGCGATGAATTCGGCGAAGACCTTGCGCACTTCGGGCCTGCCGGCCGCCGGCCCGTAGTGGGTCTCCCCGCCCTGCAGCGCCGCCACGGCCTTGGCCACGATGTTGGCCGGGGTGTCGAAGTCGGGTTCGCCGATCTCGAGGTGGACGATGTCGCGGCCCTGCGCCTCGAGAGCCCTGGCGCGGGCCAGCACGACAAAGGCCGTCTCGGTTCCGAGTCTCAGCATCCGCTTGGCCAGCATGGCGATCCCCTTGCCTCGAGGAACTCGGCGTGACGGCGCGGGTCGGCCGCCAGTGGACGCAAAGTGTAAACGGGCGGCGGGGGGATGTCAAAACCGCTGCCGTCACCACCAGCGCCAGTCAAGGGCCGCGGACGCCCGGATCTCGTAGGTGGCGGCGTCCTGCGGTTGTTGCGGGCGCCGGCAGGCGGCGCTGGCCGAAAACCGGGATCCGCCGCGGCGCCAGTGGACGCCGAGCGTGCGCTCGTCGCGCCACCGCCCCCAGTGGCGCGGCAGCACGAGCCCCGGGGCCGGGGACTCGACGCTCAGCAGGTCGGCGCCGCCGCCCCAGGCCCAGACCTGGACGAATCGCCAGCCCCAGCCGTCGGGCGGTTGCACGCCGAGCGCCAGCGACACCGCCGAGCGGTCGTCGCTGTCCGGGCCCGCCCCGTCGCGGTCGACCGTGCGCACCGTCCGCCAGCCGAGCCGCCCCTGCCACGCGCCGGATCCGGTTTCGAGCCAGGACGCCGCGCGCCAGGTGTCCTGCGCCGACTGCAGGGCCGCCGGCAGCCACGGCATGCGCCCGCTCCAGCCCCGCTGCGTCGCGGAACGTCCGGTGAGGCTCGCCCCCCACCGGCGACGCGCGTCGCCGCCCCCCGTTTCCAGCGACCAGCGCCGCACAGCGGTCGGGCGGGGCGTCCCGTCCGACCAGCCGTCGTGCTCGGACACGCCGCAGGCGGCGGCCACGGTCAGAACATCGCCGCGGCCGCGCACGCGTACCAGCCAGCCGCACCCGTCGTCGGACGTGAGCGCCGCCGGGCGCTGTCCGGTGCGGGGGGCGGGACCAGGTTGCGCGGCGGCGACCTGCACCTCGGCCGTCGCGCGCCGGCCGGCCCGCCAGCGCCCCGCGACGACCCAGACCGCGCGGCGCGATCCGCCCGCACGCGCGCTCCAGACCGAGCTCTCTCCCGCCAGGCCCAGATCGCCACACGTCCAGGCGGCGGACAGCGAACCGCCGCGGCCCGCCGACTCGGTCGCGACGGCGAGCGCGGCCTCGCCCCCGCCCCCGGCCCAGGCGAGGGCCGCACCCGCGCGCGGCGCCGACCCCGCTTCCCGCGCGCGTCCCTGCCAGACGAGAATCTCACCGGGTCCCGCTCGCCACGCCGCAGCGGCCCCGCGCACCACCCGCCGCTCGGCGGCGCCCGCGTGCAGCCCGACCTGGATCCCGGCCCGCCCGCCGCCGGGCGAGGCCAGTCCCGCCCAGCGTCCGGCCCCCGACAGCAGCAGGCCGCTGCCCGCGTGCAAGCCGGTGTCTCCGACCAGCACGCGGGCGCCGCCCCAGCGCAGCGCCGCGCCGCCCGCAGGCGCCACCCGCCCTTCGCCGCGCAGGCGGATCTCACCGGTCCCGTCCGCTCGACTGAAATCCCACCGGTCTGCGGTCGAGGTCCGGCGCAGGGAGAGGCGCCAACGCCCGGCCCCGGCGTCCGGGTGCTCGACGTTCTCCGGGGCGGCGACGGCGCCCGGCGACTCGGCGTCCAGCCAGGCCAGGGCCGCCGCTAGGTCGTCGGGTTCCAGGCGGTCGATGGCCGCGGCGAGGCTGTCCGCCGGTTGCTCCCTGAACGCGTCGGGTTCGGCATTCCCGAGACCGGACGACAGGACGCACACCGCCGCCACGGACCAGGCGCACACGCGCGGCGCCGCGTTCACGACGCACCCAGAGGGATCGCGGCCAGGTCCCAGCGGTGCGTCGCCCCCAGCACCGGATGGACCAGATGCGAGGTGCGCACCAGCAGGCGGCCGCGACGCCAGGCGGTGGTCACGCCCGCGGCGCCGCTGCCACCGTCGGCGACGAGACCCCAGCTGAAGACCGCGCCCAGCCTCAGGTCGCCCGCCGCCCGCCAGGCGGCGGCGCCGTGATCGGCGCGCCTGAACTCGCAGGCGGCGCTCCAGGCCCCGTCGCGCCAGCAGGCGGACAGCCAGGGTCGCGGGCCGGCGTCTTGCGGTCCGTTTCGCAGAATCAGGGGCAGGACCTGGAGCGTGCCGACGAAACCGCCGCGGGCGAGGCCGGCCACCGGCGCGATCTCCAGCGCGTCGCGCCCGGCGACGGACGCGTAGCTCGGACGTCGCCAGCGCACCGCCAGGCCGCACCAGGGCCCGGCCGCGATCGTGCCCGGTCCGCGGGCCGGCCGCCGCGCCCCCGGCGCGACGGCGAGCGAAGCCTGGAATTCCACCTGATCCTCGCGCCAGACGCTCCCGCCCAGTCTCTGCCACGACAGCGCCGCCGACCAGCCGGCCGCACGCCGTCCCGCCGCCAGGCGCTGCAGAGGCAGGTCGGCCAGACCGTGCAGGCGGGAGACGCCGCAGGCCACCCAAACGCCGTCGTTCGCGGGGCCGTCGTTCGCGGCGCCGTCCAGCAGATCGGCCGACGCCGCCGGTCCGGCGCCCCAGCCGTCGTCGAAGTCGCGGATGCCGGCACTGGCCGGCGGGTGCACCGCGACGAGGACCAGGACCGCGACGAGACCGGCGACCACCGCCGCACCGGCCGCCCTCATCGTTCCTCCCGGGGCACCGCCACCACCAGCAACCGCCGACGGTCGAACTGGCCGCCATCGGGGTCCTGCCTCGACAGCACCGCGACGTAGGGACCGGGCGGCACGAGCTCGCCCATGTCGTCCCTGCCGTCCCAGGCCACGTGACGGCGGCCGGAGCCGAGTTCGTCGCCACCGAGGTCCCGCACGCACCGCCCCCAGAGATCCCACACCGAGAGTCGCCAGGCCGTCGCGGGCGCGGCGAGGTCCATCGTGAAGCTGACCCCTTCATCGCCGGACGTGAAGGCGACCGGCGAAACCGACAGCTCGGTCGCGGGGATCTGCCAGGGCGCTTCGAGGCTGTTGCGGCAACCCGGCGTCGCGCCCGCCGCCGCCATGCAGGTGCCCCAGAGATCGGCCGGATCGCCCGCGGCCGCGCCGGCGCGGCGTTCGAGGCTCCGGCCGCGGGTCACGACCGTCCCGCGGGCGCCGAGCGTCGCATGATCCAGCACCACCCCTGCCGCGTCGTGCAGGTGCACCCGCTCGGCGTATGGTCGGCCGTCCCCGGGCGCGTTGTTGAGCGCGGGCCAGGCGCCGG
>JAUSBL010000053.1 GCA_030658975.1 Candidatus Latescibacterota bacterium | reverse complement strand
ATTTTGAACCAGCGGCCGCACGGCCCCTGCCGCAACACCCTGGTGGACATGGATCAGGTGGCCCGGGGGCTTTCGGTGCTGCTGGGACGGGAGGTAAAGTGGAAGCACGGGAAGTAGCGTTAAAAACGCTGTCCAAGGCCGGCACCGACGGAGCCTATTACGACCAGGTCCTTAAAAAGAATTTGAAGGAGAGCGGCCTTTCCCTGCCGGACAAGGCCCTGGCCCACGAACTGACCGCCGGGGTCCTGCGCCACCGGATGTGGCTGGACTGGGTGCTGGATAGGTCACTGAAGAGCGGCCTGAAGTCGCTGACCCCCTGGGAACAGAACATCCTGCGTCTGGGATTGTATCAGATCGCCAAACTGGACCGGATCCCGCCTTTTGCCGCGGTCAACGAGAGCGTGAATCTGGCCAAACGCTATGGCCGCAAGAACATAATTGGCTTGACAAATGCAGTGCTACGGGATATAATTAGGCACCGAAGGCATTTGGAGCCAATAAGTTCGGGGGATAAGGACCGGGATCTGTCCATAGAATATTCGCATCCCCTCTGGCTGGTAAAACGCTGGCTAAAGGAACTGGGAGAAGCGGGGACGAAAGAGTTGTTGCAGGCCAACAACCGGCAGGCACAGGTCATCATCCGCCCAAACACCCTGAAAACAGGGGCTTTGGAGCTTCAGGAAAACTTAAGCCTGTCGGGCATCAATACCTCGGCCAATAGATACATTCCGGCGGCACTGGAAGTGGAAAACCCGGCGGGGCTGGCTGATGACTCATTGTTCAGCCGGGGATATTTCTATTATCAGGATCCCTCCAGCCAGGCGGTTTCCCTGCTGGCCCGGGCCAGACCGGGCCAGGATGTCCTGGACCTGTGCGCCGCCCCCGGCGGCAAGGCAGGCGCGGTGCTGGAGCAGATGGGGGACATTGGAAACCTGCTGGCGGTTGACCTTTCGGGACAAAAACTTTCCTTGATCAAGGAGAATTTCACCCGGCTGGGATTGAAGTCATATTCCCTGGTCTGCGCCGATGCCGCAGCTTTTTCCGCCCGGAAAAAGTTTGATCTGGTTTTGATAGACGCGCCCTGCAGCGGGCTGGGGGCGCTTCGCCGCCGGCTGGACATCCGGTGGAGGATAAAGGAACCGGACATAGCGCGGCTGTCCCAGCTGCAGCTGCAGATACTCAATAACGCGGCCGGGCTGGTCAAGCCCGGTGGGGCTTTGGTCTACAGCACCTGCACGGTGACGCCGGAGGAGAACCGGGGTGTGATAAAAAAGTTCCTGGCCCAAAACCAGGAGTTCACCATCGAAGACGCCGGGAATTTCTTGCCCCGGGAACTGGTCCCAGACGGGTTCTTCAGCAGCTGGCCCCATCTCCACGGCATGGACGGAGCCTTTGCCGCCCGCCTGACCAGACAGAAATGATCAACCAGTAAAACATATTACACAAAATTACGGAGCGTTTCATGCCAATTTACGAGCAGAGCAGCAGCAAAAAGCCGGTGATCGCGGCCATCATCTCGGGATCCCTAAGCGGGCTTTTGATGAGCCTGCTTTTCTGGGGTGTGATCCAGCCCATCCTGGACATGTCCGAGGTTCCGGATGTGACCGGCAAGAAGGTGGAGATAGCCAAGTCCATCCTGGAAGGCCGGGGCTTCCGGGTCTACACCGAGGATGCCATCAACGATCCCACCGTGCCCGAGGGCGCGGTCAGCAAGCAGGACCCGGTGCCGGGCGGCAAGGTGCGCAAGGGTTCCACCATCAAGGTGTGGCCCAACGGCGGCGGCTCCAGCGTCCCGGTCCTCCAGGGCCTGCTGCTTCCCCAGGCCACGGTGATGCTGCAGCAGGCCGGCTTGAAACTGGGGCAGGTTTCCATGCAGCCTTCCGATTCCGTTCCCAAGGATGCGGTGATCTCCAGCAACCCGCCCTTCAACAGCAAGACCCAGAAGGACAGCCCGGTGGACCTGGTGGTCTGCGCCGGAGCCGGCGAGGTGGCGGTGCCGGCGGTGAGAGGTTACGGGAAAAGCCGGTCCCAGGAGATGATCAAGCAGGCCGGGCTTAACCTGGGCAGCGTCCGTTACATTTACGATGAAGAGAACGATCCGGGCCTAGTGGTCCGGCAGGATCCCCAGGCCGGCTCCAAGGTGGCCAAGGGCTCCAACGTCAGCATCTGGGTGACCACCGACATCGAACCCGAAGAATAAAGATGGCCGGCATTTTCAAGACATATCCCAAATTCTGGCGGACCGTGCTGATCCTGTCCGCAGTATTTCTGTTTGGCTTTTTGCTAAGCAATTTTGTGATGATGCCCTGGGTAGTGCGGCGGGGCGCGGTGGTGGAGATGCCGGACATCAAGGGCCTGACCTTCGACCAGGCCAAAGAGATCCTTTCCCAAAAAGGTTTGGATATAATGCTGGCCGGATGGCAGTACGATCCCGGCATCCCCGACAGCTCGGTGTCCCAGCAGGAGCCGGAGCCCAAGATGATGGTCAAGATCGGGCGCAAGGTGAAGGTGGTTTTAAGCCGGGGCACCGAAAAGATCGCCGTGCCTTATCTGGTGGGGCTATCATCAGTCAGGGCCATAAATCTTCTGGACCGGAGCGGGCTGAAAGTGGCGGGGATCGACAGCCTGGCCAGCGATTCGGTGGCTTTGGGCTGCGTGGTCTGCTCCGACCCGCCGTCCGGTTCCCAACTGGTCCGGGAGAGCGGGATCAGGCTTACCTTAAGCAGCGGGCCCACCGAGGGCAAGATGCTGATGCCGGACCTGATGGGCCGGAAGCTGGCCGAGGTCCAGGGATCGCTGGTGGCCCAGGGTCTGGTGATAGGCCAGATCAAGTACCTGCCGGGACAGTCGGCCGAGCCGGGAACCATCATCATGCAGGCTCCCCAGCCGGGCTTCGTGATCAGGGGCGGGGACACGGTGAACATGGCGGTCAGCGCCAACTGAGAGACTACAAACAAAAAATAAAATTTCAAAAATAAAAAATTGGGAACGATTTTTGATATTATATATTTTCTTTTTTATTTTTTAAGATGACCCTGATCGCAGCTTCCCTGTTGTCGGCCGATTTTGCCGAACTTAAGAACGAGATCCGCTCGGTGGAACAGGGCGGGGCAGACTGGCTGCATCTGGACGTGATGGACGGACACTTCGTCCCCAATATCACCTTCGGGCCGTTCATCGCCGGGGCCATCAGGAAGATCACGGACCTGCCGTTGGACGCTCATCTGATGATCACCGATCCCCTGAAGTACGCCCCGGAATTCGCCAAGGCCGGCGCCGACTACATCACCATCCACGCCGAGGTCATGGAAGACCTTAAGTACGCGGTCGATCAGATCAAAAAGCTCAAGGTCAAGGCCGGCCTCTCGGTGAACCCCGAGACCCCGCTGGACAAGGTGCTGCCGGTGATCGGCGAGATAGATCTTTTCCTGGTGATGAGCGTCCACCCCGGTTTCGGCGGGCAGAAGTTCATGCCGGAGGTATTGGACAAAGTCAAAAAACTGAAAAAACTGAAAGCAGAAGGCAGAACCAAAGCGCTGATCTCCATCGACGGCGGGATCAATCCCGAAACCTCGCGCCAGGCCAGGGAGGCCGGGGCCGAAGTGCTGGTGGCCGGGGCGGCCATCTTCGGGGATCCGGACCGGGCCGCCCGGATCAAAGCCATCAGGGGCGAATGATGGACAAGAACGCCTTCAGGCTGATCAGTTACGGAATGTACCTGATCTCCAGCTACGGACCCGGCAAATTGAACGGGCAAATAGCCACCACAGTCTTTCAGGTGACCTCCGATCCGCCGCTGATGGCGGTCAGCCTGAACTGCCAGAATTACACCAACGAGCTGATTAAAAAATCCCAAAAATTTTCCATCGCAGTACTGTCCCAGGAGGCCCCCCTGACCCTGATTGGCACTTTCGGCTTCAAGTGCGGCCGCCAGGTGGACAAGTTCAGCGGGCTGAAATACGAGACCTGCCCCAGCGGCAACCCCAAGCTGCTGGAATACAGCCTGGCCCATTTTGATGTCGAGGTCACCCAGACCGTGGAGCTTGGCAGCCACACGCTCTTCATCGGGAAGGTGGTGGAATCCCAGATCCTGGCCGAGGGGCAGCCCATGACCTACGAATACTACCATAAAATAAAAGGCGGCAAGACCCAGCAGAACGCTCCCTCGTATATCCAAAAGTAAAGTCAGGTAACAGTAAGGGCAATTCATGAATTGCCCCAACCAGAAAGGAGAATATCCATGAAGAAGTACACCTGCACCGTCTGCGGATACGAGTATGACCCGGTGGCCGGCGATCCCGACAACGGGGTCAAGCCCGGAACTGCCTTCAATGATCTGCCCGACGACTGGGTCTGCCCGGTGTGCGGGGCCGACAAGGATGCCTTTGAGCCGGAAGACTAAACCAGC
>JAUSBL010000056.1 GCA_030658975.1 Candidatus Latescibacterota bacterium | reverse complement strand
ATGATTCGCCTCAAATGCCTCTCGCTGATCCCCAGTCTTTTTGCCCCCTCTTTTTGTGTGATCCTTTTATCAATTGCCTGTTCTATGATTGTCTTCCGGTGGAGCTCTTCTTGCGTCATTGTTATTGTCCATTTCATGGCTTTTGTCCTCAATTAGGACATTTTAACTTTGCCAGAATAGGACTTTACTACTTTGCCACTACATATACGATACTCCTTGATTTAAATCCCTAATAAATCTGTGATATACTGTAGGTGCAGATTGTTCGTTAGGATTTCAAAAGGTTCAGACGCCGTCAGATCCAAAAATAATCTGGCGGCAATAGTTTTAAGTAGAGGAAAAATGGAAACAAAGATTTATGTAGGTAATTTGTCCTTCAATGCAACTGAAGAAGAGCTCAAAACGCTGTTCTCTCAAGCTGGCACAGTAACCTCCGTGGCAATCATCTCGGATAAATTCTCCGGTCAGTCGCGTGGGTTCGGTTTTATTGAAATGAGCACCCCGGAAGAAACACAGGCAGCCATTACCAAGTTCAATGATTATAAAATGGGCGATCGCGCCCTGCGTGTCAATCTCGCCAAACCGAGAGAAGAAAGACCGCGGAAGTATTAACAATCACCGCTGCCTATGGCAGCTTCGAAGAAAATTCATCGATTTATCCTTTGGTCCGAAATTTGATCTGCATAAAGCCCCACTGAAAGCGGGGCTTTTATTTTTTTTGGTATTTATTTAGTAGGGTGGGCTGATGATTTGCTGCCAGAATAAAGGTATTTAAGTTGATTTCTAAAAAACCTGATCACTCTATATGCAGATTTATTAGGAATTACAACTATTCCATGCATAAAAATATTTTCTCATCCGCCATCCAAGTGCTAAAATCTTTGTCACACAGATGTTCTAGTTTCGCGGCAATGAGATTAAAATATACGAATAGATTGAACTAACTAAATACTTAGAGATTACATGATGAATTTCACCTCTCTCATTTTTTGGGCTTTTCTACTGGTCTGCCTTTTTTTCTACTGGGTGAAAAAGGAAAAAACTTGGCAAAATATCATCCTTTTAATCGGCAGTCTGGTCTTTTATGCTTCCTTCAACCCCGTCTACGTTTTTCTGTTGCTTGGTTCCATTGCCGTTGATTACTGGATTTCAACTCAAATAGGCAGAACTGGTGCAAATAAAAGACGGCTGCTTTTTTTCAGTCTGGCAGTCAATATTGGCTTGTGGGTATTTTTTAAATATGCAGATTCGTTATTTGCCTTCTTTTTCAGCTTTCAAAATTCCGTTACCCCTCTTTTCTTAAAATCAAGTTTTAACCTCTTGATGCCGATTGGGCTGTCATTTTTTACCCTTAAAAAGATCGCCTACATCCTCGACCTCTCGCGTGGCAAAATTAACAAAGTACCCAATTTAATTGAATATGCCTGTTTTGTGGCTTTTTTCCCTCAGCTCATTGCCGGACCGATTGACCGCGCCCAGAACCTCATTCCCCAGTTCCAGGCAGCGCGCAAATGGGACGGGCAATATTTTCAGGATGCCTGGCCGCTGATCGTCACCGGTCTTTTTAAAAAATTGGTGATTGCGAATAGCATTGCTGTCATAGTCGACCAGATTTATTTATCCCGCGCCCCTTCCAAACTGTTATGGATCATTGGCACGCTTGGCTTTGCAGTTCAGGTATTGGCGGATTTTTCCGGTTACACCGATATTTCGCGTGGCGTGGCCAGGCTGCTGGGCTTTAAAACTTCTATAAATTTCAATTCTCCTTACCTATCCTTGAACTTCAATGATTTTTGGAACCGCTGGCATATCACCCTGTCGCAATGGCTGCGGGATTACATTTTCTTTCCTGTCCGGCGCTGGCTCATGCAGCATTTGAAGAATAAATCCAATCTCCTGCCAACTATTCTCCCTCCGCTGGTGACCATGCTGGTCAGTGGTATTTGGCATGGCACTGGTTGGAATTTCATGGCGTGGGGGCTTTTTCACGGTATTGTAATTGCAGGCTCTCAATTAATTGCAAAGCTGGGAATTGGCGCAAAGCCATCGGTCTTAAAAGTTGCCTCTTCCTGGCTGCTCACTACCGGGCTGCTCCTATTCAGTTGGGCGCTCTTTCGCACCACTACACTGACTTGGCTGGCGAATGTTCTCTTTCAATCCCCATTCCTGTCTGGCGGTGAAGATATCAGCATCTGTTTGGCCAGTCTCTCATTTGTAATTTTTTATGCCTTTCTTTATTTAATGGAATTTACCATTCACCGCTGGACGGGCAAAACGACCATGGTGAGAAGTTTGTTTTATGCAGTCATCACCCTGCTGATATTTATTTATTCGAATTCCATTTCGCCTGATTTCATTTATACCCATTTTTAAGATGCGTTATTTTTATCGATACCTGTTAATCACCGTGTCTGCCTTTTTTCTGCTGGGATGGTTATTGCCTCAGTGGCTGCCCATTCATTATCCGCGAGCCCTCGGACCGGTTTTTTCAGCTGATATTCGCAAGGATTATCAGAGTAGTATTGAAAAGCAAAAACCTCAGGTGCTCCTTTTGGGCAATTCTGTGATTAACTCAGGAATAGACGAGTCTCAGTTTGAACTGCTCACCAGCCAGAAAATGCTGAAATATAGTTTCCCGGGAACTGCCTCCGCTTATTGGTATTTGTTGGTTAAAAGTAATATTGCGACAGCCGAAACCCCGCCAAAATATCTTTTGGTTTTCTTTCTGGATAATTTACTGACCACCCCGGACTTAGGAGCGAATAGCACCTATCAGCCGATGATCGATGAAATCGCCGGTGAGAATGAGACCGTATTGCTGCAGAAAGCTTATCTGAACCAGTTAGACCCGGTCGAAGGCTACCTGGACAGCCATTATCCGCTTTTTGGAGAACGCCAGACTCTCAAAGATAAGATCGACAACCGCTTAAAATACACCCTGCCTCAGCTTTTCCAGAATTGCGCCAAGCCCTGCCTGGATAAAGCCCTGGATGCAGTTTTTGATGAAAAGAACATGCTCCCGAATGTGCTTCAGCAAAATGCCATCAACCTGGGCAGATGGTCCAGTAATGAATGGGATTTCAACGCATTGGTGGAAAAATCCTTTATCCCGGATATGATTCAGATCACCCGCGAGAAGGGGATCAAGCTCATTTTTGTGCGTGAAAAAAATGCCAGGGTGATGACCCTCGAGGACGAATCTAAAGACATGCGTAAATATTTCCAGGATATATCCGATTACCTGAAAAAAGAGGGTGTCCCCCTTCTGGACTTTGCCCATAATTCAGCCCTGACCCTGGAAATGTTCCTCGATGAAATGCACCTTAACCCGCAGGGGAGGCTGGTATTCACCCGCCTGGTAGCCGAAGGTTTTTTAACGCTTTTGAAATAAAAATGAAGTTGGAGAAGTAATCACTTGGCTGGTGGATAAAATAAAAATTCCTAAGATTTTCTATTCTCCCCCTTTTTCTAATACAATATACCAATGACTATCACCAATACCATTCTGTCCTCCCAAACGATTGCTCCGGGAATTCAACGCATTGATGTATTCCAGCCTGAGATTGCAAAGAAAGCCAGACCCGGTCAATTCGTCCTTGTTCACCTCAATGACCGGGGAGAAAGGGTGCCGTTAACCATTGTGGATACCAATGAGGAAAAGAATAACATCACCCTTATTGTTCAACAGGTGGGCAAAAGTACTCTATTGATCAACCAAATGAAAAATGGTGAGGTCATCCAGGATATTCTTGGTCCGCTGGGCACTCCAACTGAAATTGCCAGGTACGGCACTGCTCTGGTCATAGGCGGCGGGGTGGGTACGGCGGTAGCTTACCCGGTGGCCAAAGCGCTGAAGGAAGCCGGGAATACTCTGGTTGGCATGATTGGAGCCCGTTCAAAAGAATTCATCATCCTTGAGCCGCAATTAAAAGAAATTTGTGATGAGG
>JAUSBL010000055.1 GCA_030658975.1 Candidatus Latescibacterota bacterium | reverse complement strand
GGGGAGCCAAATTTCATTTCCGGCTTTTTGGAAGCGATTTCGGCGCGGTAGCTGTTCCTCGGCTGCCGCGCCATCTGCTATCAGGTCAAAGGGTTTGCGAAGTTCACAGGTCACTACACCGTCGCGCAGCGTGCAGTTCGATAGTAGCAAATCCAGAAGTTTGCGCTGTTCGGTCGGATTCTGCGCAACGTAAAGCGAATATGCACGTTGCGAGAGTTCTAGGATTCTCCCCGCTGTTTCGAGATAGCCGTCCTCTGCCGAGTCCAGGGCCGCGATCCTGGCTGCGATTCCTTCCTGCCGCTCACGGTACTCCGCGTACTTCGCTTTCCAGAAGGATTCCGGCACCGCTCCCGTTAGCCGGTCCTCATAGGCGAGGTTGATTCTCCGTTCCAGTTCGTCATGTTCGGCCCTCAACCGCCGCAGGTCCGACTCGCGGGACTTCTGCTGGTCGGTATGGCTGTCCTTGAGGGCTTGCAGGATCCACTCTGCGCGTTCCTGGGTGACCCGTAGGCGCTTCAATGGAGCGCCCAGGAGCTTCGACAGGTTCGGCTCTGAAATCGCGGCCTGGCGGCAGTCTCCCTTGCTGTGGGTGCAATGGTAGTAGACGTACCGTTCCTTTTTCACTTCGCCGCAGATAGCGCACCCGCATTGCCCGCACTTCAGCAGCCCACGGAAGGCGATATCCCGCTTGCCGGGACCGCCCCGGTGCCGGTCATGGAGCAGGGCTTGCACCTGGTTGAACAGTTCCCGCGAGATGATCGGCTTGTGCTTGCCCTGGTAGACGACGCCACGCCAGCGAAATTCCCCGGTGTAGATTGGATTAGCGAGGATGATCGCCATTGCGGCTTTGTAGACCAGCGCGCCCTTGCGGGAGCGTAGTCCGATACGTTGCCCTAACTGTGCCGCGCCTTGGATGGACAGATTCCCCACCGCGTACGCCTCGAAGATTTGCTTGATAAGCGAAGCCCGTTCGGGGTCGGGTTCGATGCTGCCAGTCTCACGGTTGTTCGAATAGCCGAGCGGCGCTTGTGAGGGATAGAGTCCTTGCCGGGCCTTTTCCAGCATCCCCTTGCTTGTCTCTTCACCGAGGTTTTCGATGTAGTTCTTGGCCATCAACACGCGGATCCCGTGCATGAATTTCTCCGACGACCGCGCCTTGTCCGTCAGGATTGCGCCCTCTTTGACCAGGTGAACGTCCACGCACAGTTCATCGACCGTCACCCAATCGCGGATGTTGCGGTAGAGGCGATCGGTCTTTTCGACGAGGATGGTCCGACAGCTTTTGTTCGCCCGCAGATAGCGAATCATTTCGCCGAACGAAGTGCGGCCCGCACGCTTGGCGGTTTCGATATCCGCGTACACTTGCGCCACCCGCAGGTCATTGCGGCTTGCATACTCTTCAAGAAGTCTCTTCTGTGCCGGTATCGAGAAGCCTTCCTCCGCTTGCTCCTTGCTCGAAACCCGCAAGTAGATCACGCAAGAACTCTTCATGGTTTTCCTGCTCCGTATAGGTTGCTATGACCTCGAAACCCATGCCTGCGAACTCCGGCGGTACGTCCGCATCCGTGAACGGGCCGAAGTTCGGCCCATCATTTGCCGCTTCCGCATTCGCCCTGTCAACCCCACCAGGGACGGCGAACAGGGCCACATGGCCGTTCGAGTCTGTTTTCTCGGTGACGATATTGCGCTTATGGCGTTCGTAGGCCGACTCGATTGTGCCCTGTAGCAGCGTCCAGACTCCCGGCTCGGCTTTCTCGCGCAGATGAATGTCCCGTGACGAGCTGAATCGGCGAATGCCGCGCGGTACGCCGAGGATGGCGTCCTTGGATAGGTACTTGCCGAGGTAGTAGCCGACGCGGTCCAGTTCCACCACGCGTTCGATATGGACGATTCTGCCGCCGCCGAGGCGTTGCCAGCGATTCGATATCC
The DNA here is from genome assembly GCA_030658975.1 of Candidatus Latescibacterota bacterium. GTDB lineage: Bacteria > Krumholzibacteriota > Krumholzibacteriia > LZORAL124-64-63 > LZORAL124-64-63 > PNOJ01. The sequence continues at coordinate 75,881 of JAUSBL010000055.1, read as the reverse complement.
ACTTTTGGTCGAGGTAATGGCTGATCAGCACGTGAAGGTGCGGCATCCCGTTCTTCTGTAGTTCCAGCACTTCGATGAAGGACACCTTTTGGCCCGTATGCCGTCTGATTACGACTCGGAACTTTGCCCAGGTCCCGCGAATGAGCTTGTAGGGATTCTGATTGCCCACTTTGGAGGGGTCGAGGGTCAGCGTCATCAGCCGGTCGAGTTTGTGCTGCTCCGCACACTTGGCGATGTTCTGGCAGAGGGACCAGGCGCGAATCGGCCCACAGTAGGAGCAGCCCCAGGTCTTGCAGTAGATGCGCTTATAGACGCGATTTCTGGCCCCATCGGTCGTTTCTACCCGCGTTATCACCTTGCTGCCGCATGCCCACGTGTTTCGATTGTTCTCTTTGGTATCAAGTGAAGGGGGAGAGGGCATCACGCCGCCCCCCGGTCGGGGGAACCGGCGCCGGCGGTCCCCTGGCATTCCTGCCGGCCCGGGCGACGCCGGCGCTCACAGTTTGGCCCTTGCGGCTCACTGGCGGTCGCGTCCCAGGACGCCAGGAGGCGAAATAGGGCTGCAACCCGTTGCCTGGCTTCATCTTTGAGTTCGGGAGTCTCTTGTGCACGTTTCATAGTGCGCAGGAGATTGGGCGGTCAGGCGGGGTCAAACTGCGACAATCAGCTAATCGCTAATGTCGCACTTTCGATTGTGGCGGGACCGCTTCAAGCCGTGACGGTTGAGCATTCTGGCGAAGGATCGGGGGTCTACGGATCCTCGTGCCAGTACGCCAGCTTCCTCTAGTGCTTCTACCATTGCAGGGTAGGATACCCCGACCAGGTCGGTATCCCACAGGTAGGCGCAGATCAGCTTGGCTTTGAAGAGATATTCGGGTTCATCGACGGGCTGTTGCATTACGGCTTCACCGAGCTTCTCGAAGAAGGCCCAGTCGGCTTCGTGCTGCTTCTTGATGATCAGGCTTGAGCCGTAGGGACCGACCATGAACGTTTTGTCTACTTTGATCATCTTGAATATTGCGCCCGTTGTTCCCATGCCAACTTCTGCCACTAATCTCTTGTATGGCATCTTGTAGTTCTGTAGGCATGCATAGTCGTACATAAGGAATCGTATTAGCGTTTCATGCACCACACTGGGATCAATTCCCGCACTTTCAAGTTTCTTAATCGCATCGCTATTCATTATCTCCGGCATGAAACTGTAGAAGTAGCGTAGATTGGTCTCGAACTTGTCTCGTTCTATTAGTGCCGTTGCAAGTCTCTGTATAGTAATTGGCTCGAATCCTATATCGAAATCTGGAACAATTGGGAACAATGCGTCTCCGAAGTGATCTGCTATAGGTCTTCTATTCCCTTTAATCGCGTTCTGATAGGTTGTTGGCATTGCCAGCATTTCATTGATGTTATCAATCTTACTAAGTAATAATGTAGTTGCAGATATAGCACTATGTAACGCATAAGAGGTTATAATTTTTGGATGACTATAGCTGGTCATACTTTACATCGCTTCGTTTAATCATTTGTATGTATTTAATCGTTTCCAATTGTCGGCATAAGCACATTGTCGACAGTGTGCTTAATAGGCCATGATATATAATGAATCGCGGCTCATCGCGGCATATTGGCGCATGTACCTTTGGGTCCAATTCGTTACTAGCCAAAAACCAAGCCACTTTCTTGTCAGGCCACTTCGACAGGTTTAGTTTAAGGTTAAATGTAACGTGCGTAATATTATGAACAAGCCTATTGCGAATTTCTGTTGTGGCTTTAATGAATTTAACTTGGGCTGACTCAATAACATGTAAATCTTCTGCGAGTTGACATTTCGCGTGTATGTTCATTCGTGAAATTGTATTACTGACTTCCGGTCGAAATAATGTTTTAGTAATCGAATGCGATAGGGCTGTTTCAAGTAATGCGTGAGTTTTTATTATAAAAGTCCAGTCATCATCTTTGTTTAATGTCGCGAGAAAACCCACGGGTAGTCCCAATTCTGTGCATACGGAATTTGCTATGTCTGTATATTGCTGGTCAGGTGATGTCTCCGACATGGAATTCTCCCGTCCTGATAAACTGTTCATTGTAATATTTCAATTACGCCTACTTTGGTCTCAAGTTCACTATGCTATGCGGTCGACTCTGAGTTCATTGATATCGCGGTACTTACAATTTTTCTACCACTTATATTGGGAATATGCTGTAATCACATTTGTCCTGCAACGAGTATCCAGTATATATGTACTAAATTCGGAGGTACTTTCAATGACCAGGGTTTGTCGAACTCTTGCACTTTCATTAAGTTACTCGATACTGGTTGGTTGTGGTGCGCTTTTCAACGCGGGTCCACAATCGGTCACATTTACTAGCGAACCAAGTAGTGCAGAGGTTTGGATAGATGGCAATAATATGGGTCGAACCCCCATAGTTCTTGATTTGTCAAAGAGTACCCCCCACACAGTTACGTTTAAAATGGCTGGGAAGTCTGATCGCACATATGCCATTAACCGATATGTAAAAGGTGGAATTGTCATTCTTGACGTACTCGGGGGTCTGATCCCGGCTATTGTTGACGCTGCAACGGGGTCATGGTACGGGCTAGACGCCCACTCTGTTAACGGCGTTCTCACTGAGGAGCAACGGTCTGATCTCCTAATCAGGTCTGATGAAGTCTCAATAAGGAGTGCCCCATAGTGTAACTACTTTGCCTACAGTTCGTTTTCAAGAGGAAGTAGCGGCTTCAGTTTCGAAATATCACTGTGTTTCGAAACGCGTATAGCCTGGGGAGCCAACAAGTTTAAGTTTGGCAACGAGTTACAGAGATGTTGACGGAGACCCCGATCGCGATGCGGTTGGGGTCTTTGTATGTGGCGGTGGTGCTGGCACTTACGAGACCGGTTTTTGGGGTGTTGGGGGTGGCCGGAAAGAGAGGTCGGGGGAGAGGTCTTGTAGGGGCGAAATCGGGTCCCGTCGGTACTCTGAATCTCTTTCCTGGGCCGATTTCACTTTCGTTGACAGAGGTGGTCCCAGCTTGTTGGACAGTTCGGCGGCCAGTTTAAGGTGGACTCCCCGTGCCTGATCATGCCGCCAACCTCAGATTGTAGACCTCCATCGGCGTCCTGTCGCCGCCCAGTTGGGAGTGCGGCCGTTCCTCGTTGTAGTACGTCATCCAGATCCCGATCTGGCGGCCGGCTTCGAAGCCGCTGTCCAGATCCCGCAGGTATACGCATTCGTATTTCAGGGACCGCCACAGCCGCTCGATGAAGACGTTGTCCATCCAGCGGCCGCGCCCGTCCATCGAGATCCGCACCCCGGCCTCTTTCAGGACCCGCGTGAAGTCGTCGCTGGTGAACTGGCCGCCCTGGTCGGTGTTGAAGATCTCCGGCGTTCCGTAGCGCGACAGCGCTTCCTCGAGCGCCTCTACGCAGAAGTCCGGATGCATCGTGTTGCTCAGCCTCCATGACAGCACCGTTCGCGTCGCACAGTCCATGATCGCCACCAGGTACAAGAAAGGTGGTCCCAGGATCCAGGACAGTTCGGCGGCCAGTTTAAGGTGGACTCCCTGTGCCTGATCATGCCGCCAGCCTCAGATTGTAGATCTTCATCGGCGTCCTGTCGCCGCCCAGTTGGAAGTGCGGCCGTTCCGCGTTGTCAATGGTGCCTTTATCCTCCCCATTTGTGGCGAAGTAAAATTCCCCCACCCCTAATGATTCATCCGGCCAGACAGCCGGTCAGGCAGCCTCTCCCTTCCGAGGCCTGCCCGGCCGCCGCCTGGTTGAGACGCTCCGGTAGGCTATAGCCGCCATCAGGTTCTCCGGAATCAGCGCCGCGTGGGTCTTGAGTCGGTAGCTATTGCCGTCGATCTGGATGACCAAATATTGTTAAAATATTCATGTACACCCACTAGGTCATCCTGCTAGTTTTCAAGGAGAGCCTGTAGTATCAACCTTGCCACACCATTGGCCCAGCATCCAAAGCTAGCGGCTTCAAGGTACACCGTCTGGTGGGGCTCTGGGTGTTTCATGGATCGAGGGACTGGTGTGCTCCCAGCTGGACGGCGACAAGTTGCCGATGGTAGTTTGCAGTCTGAAGCGGGCGGCTGATCAAGCACGGAAGGGGCCAGGGTGCTGAACTGTATAGCGACCTTGATCAACCTCCAAACTGTATAAATTGGGAGGATTCTGACAGCACAATGTGGTATGAGTAATCCGATTCTGCGATCGAAATTGAATCCATGATAATTTGGCATTCTATATCATGGATGATTAATGCGTAATGGTTTTGGAGGATTCATGAGAACGAGTATCCGTATGTTAACATTGAGTATCTTATTTGCGGCATCTATTGCAAAGCAATCTGCATCGGCAGTAAATCTTGCTGTCGCAAATGGTGTCCTCACAAATGAAGTGGTAAGTCTAAATATTGAAGTTGATGTTAGTCATAAACCCTACACATGTTCACTGCATTATTCGGGAGCAGCCATATCGGAAGGTAGCGCATCGCCATTGTTTCTTAATTTACCATTTCCAAGCGGTTTTTTTCAGACGCAACGAGAATTTGAATTTCGTCCAACAACAGATTCGCGCACAGCGTTATTCGTACCTGCATCTTATGATAGCTTAACAAGAGTTGCATTGTATAAAGACAACACCGGAACGTTTTCAGTAGATATGATTACAAGGTCGCCTATGCCAATAGTTGACGATGGCTTTGGGTGGAGTCGGATTAACGGGAAGACAGTATTTACTTTTCCTTTTGTTTCTGATCAAGCATGTATAATAAATGGTGTCCACCATGATGATGCTGTAAAATGTGGCGTAGGCGAGGTGAATATCAGGCTGTATGGTGCTTCAATTGATGAAGTATCACCGAGTGGATCCGATATTGACGATAATACTGTGCGACTTAGGTATTCGGCAATTGAAAAAGCAGGGGGAGCTTTAAAGCTAGTTCTGCGAATCAGAGAGCGGATGAGCTTCTTAATGGTTGTGGTAGCGATAAGCGGGGTTATTATTGCCAAGTTGTTTAGAGATATTGCGTTCGCTACATTACGGCCTAAGTATCGTATAGCAGCGTCATTAGCCGTGATCGTAAGTGCTTGTTTGTTATATTATGAATCTTGGAGGTGGTACGGGGCAAGTTGGTATTCAACGGCCGCTACGGCGGTGTACGCTATTGTGGGCATTAGCTTGATATGGCTGGGAACAGCAATATTCGACGAATTTAAAAATAGGCGAACGATGTCAAATGAGGAGGTAGTGCCGTGATAGACTTATTACCAAAAATTAATATTATGGTAATATTTCTTTGCGTGCTCGCGTCTTTCCTTGGAGAGCGCGGCCAGTTTGGTACGGCGAAAATATTAAAATATTGGTGTGCAGCGCTATGTGTCGTATTGTGGTCAGCTACGATTCGGATTAATAATTCTGGCATGTTTGCTGTTGGTGGAGCAACATTAGTCGATGGAATATTATCAAATATTTCAAATATTATAATTCTTGCCATGATTCAGGATAATGAGGGACAACGAGTTAATCCATTCCGATTTAATGGTTATTCCCCATTAGTGTGGGGTAGCATTTTGGGAGCTCCATTATTATTATACTTAATCGGTTCAATTACTAGGAGTCAGGAATTTGTTGCTGTGATTGCATCCATTGTTGTTGCAACATTATCTGGATATGTGTTGGTTGCACTTGGTGAATCGCTAGCCAGAACCCTTTTATCTCTTCGAAAAGCCATTTGTTACTGGTTTTTTGCTTATGGACTATATCAAATCGGGTATGGCACAATCCCGCTTATTGGTAGCATTGATTTGCCGTATATCGATTTAAGTAAATATACTCGCGATGAGCTCGTGGGAATGTATTTCGGCTTTAGTGGTGTATTTAAAGTGGCAGCTACATTTTTGCTGATCTCTGCATCTGCTGAAACCGCGAAACGACATCAGATAGAGGCCTTTTTCCCGGATACCGTGCGCTGGCCACTAAGTTGCTCAACAGGTAATTGTGTTGCAAAAGTTCTACTGATGCATTCTGGCTTAGATGATGGTGTCGTGAAAAGGTTAAGCGTTACCTTTAATGAAAGTGAAGTGACGATGGCTCAGCTGGATTTTCGGGGAGCGGGAATGCGCGCTGCCGAAAGGATAGCTGAAGATGTTTTTACCGGCCAATTTCTGTTTGCGGTATTTGTACGGCAGCCAAGGCGGGCTGAGATGACTATATTGAAAATGATGCTGTCTCAGCGAAAAAGTTGTTTTGTAGCAATAAAGCCTGAAGTCTTAGTGAATCATCCCTTTGGGAGATTACCTCAAGAGATCTTATCAGAGTATAGAACTGAAGAGGATCTTGTAATGTTGGCAAAAAGTTGGTTACGGCGAGATGTCGATCCAGCATTGTTTGAGTTGCTGCGGCGAGTCGCTAAACCTAAAAACGACGAACCCATTACATGTGCTAATACAGCAATGTAGTGAACATGATTGCCTCCCAAACTTGAGTTAGTAGTTGTGGTAACCTTTTTCTAACCCAAGCCGGGGTGGTCTGGCCACCGCTCTCTTTAGTGGACGACTGTCAGGTGAATACCGTCACTGCACAATCTTGTCGATCTGGTCTGGTTCCTTCTTCTTCCTGGCCATGGGGTCCTCCTGGGGGGAGAATTTACACCATGGCTGTTTACCCAGTTAGAAATACACTCCCCGGTCAGCACACATCAGATGTCTTTTCGATTTACTTTGGGGCGGAAGCCACGATATACCCAGCCCACAGTCCACCCAACACCAAACAAGCAACACACCCCACCGACCCAAATTGCAATCACCTGCGACCAGAATTTCAACTGCTTCATGCGGAGGCCAGCAATAATTTGCTTATGCTTGGAATTCACCTTTGCGATCGCAGCAGAATACGCTTGCTGACTTTCAGTTGGTGAATCACCTACGGACTCTAGCCATTCCCATAATTCTTTACCGTATTTCTTATAGAGGTGTTGCCTCATGGCGAATGGTTCAACATCCAGCCCATTTGCCTTGGCATCTTTAGACAGGACGATGGCTGCATCATAAAACCATTCCCATTTAAGCTCATCTAATGTTGGGCGCTCATCGTAGGAATTCACACCGACTACAACACCCCATATAACCGATATCACAACACCGAGCCGAGCCCAGCCCCCTAATCTCTTCCTCAAATTGGCTATCATGATTGGCCTCCTTAATGCTTTAGGCGTGTGAGCTTTATCGATACAATCCGAAATTACCAACTTTGCTATTGATTCATGACACATGTGTCCTATGCACTCGGGGTATCCGACGGGGAGGCGAATTGTCCCCGACACTTAGCATTAGTCTTGCCCCTCACGGTTTATCGCAGCCACAATCCATAGAAAACGATCATGAGGCATTTTATAGCAACGTCCTTTTGTATCCCAAGCTGCAATTCCTGTAGCTCTAGGGGGCAGCCAAAACGTGGTTTCAATTATGTAGGTATCGCCTGCATCAATTAAATGAGGAAGTTCGACAATCATTAAACGCTCATCAAGCAAGACTCTGTTCTTTCTTAGCCACTTCCTAGTGGTGATCCCAAGTTGGGCCAATGCGAGCGGATGCTTACCATGGTTTGTAATGCACCATAGCAACAGATGATTATCTTCACCTCCTTCCGATCCCAAACACTTAAAATCCACTCGTAAATCGCCTTGATCCTGACGATCTCGTCGGATATGCCAACCGACGCTTAATGTAGCTACGGCCGCTCCATAAATCGCAATAATTGTACTTGCATCCATTATTCTGAATCTCGCGGAACAGTGTGTGCTACCTGTGCCAAACGCAACTCGGCCCATTTTGATTTTGCAAAAGTATCTGCACGTTCGGCAACTTGCCAATAGCTTTCGCGGTTTGTTTTACTAAAACCGCAACAAATACTATACCAGCGGTATCGACCAATGAACGTTATTTTCTCGTACAATTCAGTAGGGGGTGTCGCGGCCCCCTATCCCGGCCTCATCGCACCAACAACATCTTCACACTCTCAACCGCCCCCCCACCCCGCACCCGAGCGAAGTAAACTCCAGACGGCAACTCCCAGCCATCCCGCCCCCGCCCGTCCCAATCGACGCCATGACGCCCAGCCGCCAGCTCCCGATCCAGCAGCGTCGCCACCTCCCGCCCCGCAAGATCGGTCACGGTCACCGTGTACCGCCCCGCGGCCCCCGCCGTGAACGCGATCGTGGTGCGCGGATTGAAGGGATTGGGCACATTCGGTTCGACCGTCAGCCCCAGCCGCGGCGCGCCGTCCTGCGCGCCCGTCGCGCTGACGCCGACCGCGAGCAGGTAATCCTCGGTCTCGCCGCCGGCGAACGCGCCCTGGCCGTCCCAGTCATCAGACACCGGCGATTCGCTCAGGGTGAAGCGGACCCAGGCCAGGCCCGCCACGTGTCCGGTCAGGAAGCTCGGCGGCGCCAGCAGTGACAACGGGCCGCTGAAGCCCGCCGGCACGACGTGGTTGATCAGGATGTGCTCGGACCCGGTGTCGCCGTTGGGGCAGGTGAACGTGTTGGGCGTCCAGGTGCCGTCGCCGCTCCAGTCCACCAGCACGTTCGCGTACAGATCCTGGTTCGTGAAGTTCGTCACCTCGGTGTCGAGGTTCGTTCCCCAGACGCCGCGGTCGCAGATCGCGCCGAGCGAACCGCCCGCGCTCGTGGGGCAGCGTTCCACGACGCCCGCGTCCAGGGTGTAGGGGTGCGGCGTGATGAGGCCGGCATCGCGACCGGGCGTGCCCGGCAGCTCGAAGCACTCGTCCTGGTCGTAGGGCGCCGGCGGGCAGAGGCCGGCGTTGCCGTCCGGTTCGTGGTCCAGGTTGTCGCCGAACCACGCCGCGGTCGCCGTCTGGTGGTGGATGTAGCCGGCGGGGCCGTCGCTGCAGGTCGGGAACGTGCCGATCACGCCGGGGTAGGCTTCGACGCCCTCGGGCGCGTCGCCGAATTCGCCGGGACCGGGATCGCCGCCGCCCCCGCCCTGGCCGACCAGGAAGAGGTAGTCCTCGGTCTCGCCGGTGTCGAAGTCGCCGTCGCCCGTCCAGTCCGGCGGGATCGGCGGGAACTCGTCGCTGACGGTGAACCGGGCCCACACGTACCCCGGGGCCGGCCCGATCAGGAACGAGGGCGGCAGCAGGTGCGAGATCGGTCCGGAGAAGCCGGCCGGCACCTGCAGATTCACGACGGCGTGCTCGGGCGCGACGTCGGGCCCGCAGGACGACTGCCCGCCCCACTTGCCGTCCTGGTTCCAGTCGAACAGGACGTTGACGACCACGTTGTTGCCGCCGTGGTTGGTCAACACGAGGTCCAGGTTGCCCGGGGGGCCCCAGCTCGCCAGCGAGCACGCGGGACCCAGTTCCCGCGGCGTGGACGAACCGCTGCAGGGTACGGGCAGGCCGGCCATGACCGTGAACGCGTCCGGAAAGACCAGACCGGCATCGCCGTCCATCGGGGCCCAGCATTCGTCGTTCTCGTAGGGGCCGGGGGGGCAGAAGCCGCCGTTGCCGTCGGGTTCCGGATCCATGGTCGCGCCCCAGTAGGCGACCGGCGTGTTGTTGGCGTGGGCGATGTAGCCGGAGGATCCGCCGAAACAGGTCGGAAACTCACCCAGGACCCCGAGCCAGGGATAAGCGGGGATGCCGTCGGGGGCATCGCCGTAGTCGCCGATGGTCGGGAAGGGCTGGGCGTGCAGCGGAGCGCTGAGCAGGGCTGCGGCGAGGGCGAGCGCTGCCGGCGAGCGGCGGCCTACTCGTAACTTCAATGACGGCAGGAAGTTCATGACAATCCTCCCAGGTGGCTGGTCCGCGAACGGGGAACCAGGAGGCATAATGTCCTGGTTCTCACCTTAGCCCACCCGGTGGTCCGTGTAAATAGCATACATTTTTTGTGGGACATGCGGTCGCGGCCGCTGGGCGTCTGTTCCGGCGGAGGGGAAGAAAATCCTAGGTGATTCCCAGAATCCGGTGTATCCTTCCCGTGCTTCGGGATGCGGCTACTTGGCCTCCCCGCAGCCGACTGAATGAGTGATCCCCGGCTTTGCGCCGGGCTTCGAGATTCCCCCGACCGTCGGGGGATGTGGTCCGGCAGACCGCCGGATCAGTATCGAGCACGAGGGGTTTACCGGAGATAGCCGGCGGCCTCAGGTGCTTCTGCACGCCGGGTAGCCGGCATCCGAGGTGGAAGAGTATGAAGAAGATCTACGTGGGTAACCTGCCGTTCTCCGCGACCGAGGACCAGGTGACCAAGCTGTTCGAGCAGCATGGCGCCGTTCACTCGGTGGCACTGATCACGGACCGTGAGACCGGTCGGCCCCGCGGCTTCGGTTTCGTGGAGATGGACGACAGCGCGGCCATGGCCGCGATCTCGGCCCTCGATGGTCAGAGCATGGACGGCCGTAACCTGAGCGTCAACGAGGCCCAGGACCGTCCGAAGCGCACCGGCGGCGGCGGCGGCGGCTTCGGTGGCGGTAGCGGCGGCGGTCGCAGTGGCGGCGGCGGCGGCTACGGCGGCGGCAGCGGCGGCGGCGGTGGCCGCAGCGGCGGCGATCGCGGCGGCCGCGGCTGGTAACCCAGCGGGTCGACCGATAAACGTCAAAGAACCCCGCTCCCGATCACGGGGGCGGGGTTCACCGTTCGGGACCGAACCCTACGCGGTGATGACGATGAGAGGATACCGCGCCAGAATCGTGCGGTGGTTGCCGGGCGTGCTGGTGCTGCTCGGCGCGAGCTGGTTCACGGCCGCGCCGTCCCTGCGCGGCCCCTTCCTCTTCGATGACCTCAACGGCGTGATCGACGTCGCTTCCCTCTACACACCGTCCGACATCCTCGACGGCCGTTTCTGGCGCGATGAACCCACGGGCTACCGCCCCGTGCGCTACGCTTCGCTGATCCTCGATTGGCGCCGCGGCGGCGGCTCGCCGGCGGCCTTCCACGCGACCAACCTCGCCCTGCACGCCGCTTGCGGGTTGCTGCTCTGGTCGCTGCTGCGCCGTCTGCGCCCGGGCTCGGCGTGGCCTCTGCTGGCCGCCGTGTTGTTCGTCGTCCATCCGCTGCAGACCGCCGCGGTGTCCTTCATCTCGGGCCGCAAGGACCTCCTGGCCGCCGTCTTCTATCTCGCCGCCTTGCACGCGAACGTCACGGCGTCGCGGCGCACCGGCCGCCCCGCGCGCATCCTGTTCGCGGGCGCGTTCCTGCTGTGCGCGGGGCTGTCGTTCCTGTCGAAAGAGATAGCCCTGACGCTGCCGCTGGCGGCGCTGCTCTGCGACCGTGCCGGGTCCGTGGACGCATCGTCGTCGTGGCGTGGCTGGGCGTCACTCCTGCGCCGCCGCGCGTGGTTCTACGGGATCCTGGCGACGGGCGGCCTGCTGGGTCTCGTGGAAAAACTCGTCCTGCGTCCCGGGACGCAGATCCCGCTGCGCGAGGCGGTGGACCTCACGGCCAACCTGCCCCTGGTCCTGCGCACCCTGGCCTGGCACGTGCGCAAGATCTGGCTGCCCTGGCCCCAGGCGGCCGATCTGCGCGGCCTGTTCCCGGATCGGGTCGTGCTGGCGGACGGCACGCCCGGGCCGGCTTCCTGGTCCGAGCTCTGGAATGGTGGTGGTGTCGCCGTGACGCTGGCAGGGCTGGCGATGCTGGGAGGATGGCTGCTCGCGACGAGGCTCGCGCCGCCGCGAGCGCGCGGCGCGGCCGCGGCCGGCGTGGCCTTTTTCCTGATCGCACTGCTGCCGGTGCTCAACCTCGTGAAGCTGAACGAACCGGTCGCCGAACACTACCTGTACCTGCCGCTGGCGGGTTGGGCCGTCGCGCTGGCCGTATGGCTGGACCCCGGGGCCGCCCGCTCCTTGAGGATGCGGCGGGTCCGGCTCGCCGTCGTCGTCGTGTTGCCGCTGGCCCTGGCGGTCGCGGCCCGCGGACGCAGCGCCGTTTGGGCGTCGCCCGAGAGGTTGTGGACTTCGGTCGTGGAATCCAACCGCTCCGGGAACCGCGGCTGGAACAACGTCGCTTTGATCAGGCTGGCCGCCGGCGACAGTGTCGGCGGCGAGGCCGCACTGCGGCGGGCCCTGGCCCTGGAGCCCGGCGAGCCGCGGATCACGGCCAACCTGATGGCGATCGACCACGCCCACGGCCGTTTCGATGCGGCGGCGCGGCTCGGCGAGGCGGCCCTCGCGAAGGCGCCGGCCAACAAACTGCTGCTCTCCCTGCAGGGCCGGGTGCTGTTGGCGGCCGGCCGGCCGGACGCTGCGCGCGCGCTGCTCGAGCGCCTGGTCGGCGCTGACGACAGGGGCGACCTGCCGGACGACGCCTGGCGGTCCGATCTGGGTGCGGCGCGCCTGCTGACTGGCGACGCGCCCGGAGCCGTCGCGGCCCTGGAAACGGCGGCCGCGGAGCGCCCGGATGTCGCCGGCACGTGGACGAACCTGGGCGCCGCGCTCATCGCGCTGCAGCGTCACGAGGACGCCGAGACGGCCCTGCGCCGGGCCCTGGCCCTGCCTCAGGCCGGGGGGCAGGCGCACCGCAATCTCGCGGTGGTGCTGCTGCGCACCGGCCGCGGCCGGGAGGCGGCCGCCGAACTGGCCGCCGCGCGCGACGCCGGCGTCGCGATCCCTGCGTCGCTGGCCGAGGCCGTCGCCGCCGCTGCCGCAGAAGCGGGATTGCGATGAAACCGTTGCGCGTCCTGTTCCTCTCGGAGGTCCAGTGGCGGGCGCAGGTCTCGCGCAAGCACCAGCTCGCACGGCGGTTCCCGCCTGATTGGCGCGTCCTGTTCGTCTCGCCGTTCAACGCCCGCCGCCAGGAGAACAGCCCGCGCCTTCGCACCGATCCGGACTTCCCGCACGTGAGCCACGTTTCCCTGCCTCTACCGAAGCCCGACTCGCGTTTCGCGATCGTGCGCGGACTGAGCGGCGCCCTCGCCGCGGCGGGTGGGCTGTGCGTCGACGAGGCCGTGAGGCGGTTCCAGCCCGACGTCGTGGTCTGCTCCTACATCTGGGCGGCGGCCATGCTGCCGCGGCTGCGCGCGCGCGGCCTGCCGGTGGTGTACGATCTCAACGACCTGCACTGCGACTTCTTCCCGTCCTGTCCACAGCGGGCGAACGCGGCGTTCGCGCGGTTGCTGCGCGAGGCGGACGAGGTCGTCGCCTCGTCGCGGCGCCTCGCCGACATCGCCGCTCGCGGCGTCGTGCTGGGCAACGGTGTCGACCTCGACACCTTCCAGCCGCAGCGCGCGGGTCCGCCGCCGGGCGTGTTCGTCCGTTCGGCCCTGGCGGACCGGCGCGACCTGGCCGTGTACATGGGATCGGTGGACACGCGCCTGGACGAGACGCTGCTCGAGGCTGTGCTCGAACGCAGCGGGCAGGAGTTCGGCCTGCTCTGCGTCGGCGGGGTCCACCACGAGGCCGAACCGCTGAAGCGTCGCCTGGAACTGCGCTTTCCCGGCCGGGTCCTGTTCGCCGGCCGCGTCCCCTACGCGGAACTGCCGTCCTGGCTGGCGCTGTCCCGCGTCGGCCTGCTGCCCTTCGTCGCTTCCCCCCGCACCGGTGCGATCAACCCCAACAAGCTCTACATCTACGCCGCGATGGGCCTGAACATCGTGGCCACGCCCTTCTCGCCGGAGGTCGCCTCCCGCTGCGAAGACGTGTTCCTGGCTTCGGGTCCCCGGGACTTCGCTGCCGCCGTCCTCTGTGCCCTGACCGACGATACCCGTCGCCCCCACCTGCGCCGCCGCCTCGCCGAGCCCCACAGCTGGGACACGATCGCCGGCGATTATGCCGACCTGTTGCGTGCCGTGGTGGCAGGGCGTGCGAAGTCCGCTCAAAGAGAAGCGCCGCCACCCGTGTGACGGCGCTCCGTATGGATCAGCTTCAGTGGCGCTGGGTTCCCCCGCTCGGGGCGAGCCCGCGGACCACGTCCGGGAGTGTCCCCTCAACGCTGGGGCGCCACCTCCGCTGAGCCGCATCTTTCAGAACTCACTGGATCACCTCCTACTCGGGCGAACCACCGGCGGCGAGTCCCAACTCGCCCGGTCCCCCCGGCCGCCCTGGCCTCGGGAACCGCCGCGTCCATGCGCGGAGTTCATGGCTTGATTCTACGGGAACTCCGGCGATTCGGCAAGCCCCCTGTGGGGTGCGGGGTTGCGCGCCCCCGTCTCCGTGGCCATCGTGGTGGAGGGGAGCGCGCCCGAACGTCCCGAGCCGCAGGATCGTCGTGACCGACCAGCTCATCCGCCTCGCCGCCGCCTGCCTGCACCGCGGGGAAGAACCGCCGCTGGGCGGCGGCCGTCCGGTCGGCAACCTCTTCTTCGCCGGCTGCAACCTGCGCTGCGGTTTCTGCCAGAACCACCAGATCAGCCACCACCCGGAAGCGGGCGCGTCGATCTCGCCGGAGCTGTGCGCGCAGCGGATGCTGGAGCTGGCCGCGGCCGGCGCCGGCGCGATCGGGCTGGTCACGCCCACGCACCAGGGCGCCGCGGTGGCCCGCGCCCTGGAACTGGCGCGGCTGCAGGGGCTCGTCCTGCCGGTGATCTACAACTCCAACGGCACCGACGGGCCGACCGTGCTGGCGCGGTTCGACGGTCTGATCGACCTGTACCTGCCGGATTTCAAGTACGGCTCCGACGCGATCGCGCAGGACCTGTCGCGGGTGAGCGGCTACGTCGCGCGCGCGCGCCGGGCCGTGACGATCATGCACGCGCAGGTCGGCCACCTGCCCGACGACCAGGCCGAGGGGGAGGCGCGCCGGGGTCTGATCGTGCGGCACCTGGTGTTGCCCGGGGGGCTGGCCGGTACCGCGCGCGTCGCGCGGGAGCTCGTGGGCGCCGTCGGCGACGGCCTGTGGCTCTCGCTGATGGCGCAGTACCACCCCGACGCCCTCGCCCAGACCGAAGCCGGCCGCGCGCTGGCGCACCTGCACCCCGAGCTGACGCGGCCGATCGCGACCGCCGAGTACGATCAGGCCCTGCAGGACGTGGAGGACGCGGGGCTGTACCGGCTGTTCACGCAGGATCCCGGCTCAGCCCCCGCCGAGGGCCGGCCCGACTTCGACCGCCCGGAGCCCTTCCGCTGGAGCTAGGGGGCCGATTGGCGCCGCACCGGCCCGGCGTGGTATACTTACGCGTGCCGCCCCTCGCCGCGACGCCGTAGCCGACACCGTGTCCGACACCCGAGCAGGGAGCCGACGTGCTGCATTCCGACCGCAACCCATCCTTCGCCGCGCGCCTGAGCCCGGCGGCCTGCGCCCTGATCGCGCTGGCCGCGGCGGCCGCCTTCGCCGCCCCGCCGGCCGGCTACTACGACACCGTGGTCTTCACCAGCGTCGAGGCGATGCGCGCCTCGGTGAACGCCGTCATCGACGGCCACGTGAAGATCCCCTACACGTCCGCCTCGACCGACACCTGGGACGTGCTGGAGCTGGCGGACGAGGATCCCTACAACGCGACGCGCATCCTCGACCTCTACCAGAACCGCGTCTTCGCCAAGTTCGGCGGCGGCAACGGGCCCTACAACCGCGAGCACAGCTGGCCCAACAGCTACGGCTTCCCCGACGACGGCTCGGGCAACAAGCCGTACACCGACTGCCACCACCTGTTCCTCTGCGACGTCGAGTACAACAACAACCGCGGCAACAAGCCCTTCGGCGAGTGCGTGTCGGGCTGCTCGAGCAATCCGGCCGACGACTACGACGGCGCGAGCGGCGTCAACTACTACAACAACGCGGCGCCCGCCGGCATCTGGGAGACCTGGGACGGGCGCAAGGGCGACGTGGCGCGCGCGATGTTCTACATGGACGTGCGCTACGAGGGGGCCGTCGGGGAGCCCGACCTGCGCCTCACCGACAACGTCGCGCTGATCACGGCCTCCGCGACCGGCAACAACGAGAGCGTCGCCTACATGGGACTGCTGACGATCCTGCTCGCCTGGCACGAGCAGGATCCCGTCGACGCCAAGGAGCGGGACCGCAACGACGTGGTCTTCGCCTACCAGGGCAACCGCAACCCCTTCATCGACCACCCCGAGTGGGTCGACGACATCTACGCCGACGGCCTGCCCACCGGCGCCGGCGACCTGCTCGTCGCCTTCCCCCGCATCACGGGGGCCTACCCGAACCCCTTCAACCCCTCCACCACCATCGACGTGTCCCTGCCGGCGGCCGCCGCGCTGCGGCTGGACGTCTACGGCCTCGACGGCCGCCTGGTGCGGGCCCTGTGGCAGGGCACGCGCGAGGCGGGCGACTTCATGGTGGACTGGGACGGCAAGGGGGACCAGGGGCGGACTCTGCCCAGCGGCACGTATTTCCTGCGGGCGACGGGCGCCGGCGGCGTCGACACCCGCAAGCTACAGCTTCTGAAGTAAGCTCCCTAAAATAAGCTCCTGAGATAGCCGTCAGGCGCGCCGCGACCGCGGCCGCAGCCGCAGCCACGCGCCCGTGCCCAGCAGCAGAACGATCGTCCATGGGATGCCGGAATAGAAGACCTGGTGGAACTCGTCGTCGCCGTCGGACGTGAGCACCAGGTCTTCCGTCATCTCGTCGGGCGCGAAGTTGCGGCGCAGCTTGGTGACGAAGTCGCCCGCGTGCAGCAGGGCGCCGAAGTTGGGGTAGGCGCTCCTGATCTCCTGCAGTTCGCCTTCCGTCACCCGGTTGGCGTAGAGCGTCGTGGCGTCGGGGAAGGTCAGGCGCGTGTTCGCGACGGTGTAGAGGCTCACCTCGGTCGCTTGCGCGGCGCTGAGCGAGGAGATCTCCAGGGGGTAGACCGGTTCGGCCGCGGCGAACTCCAGGCGGACCGGGTCCAGCCGCCCGTACCAGTAGTCTCCCTGCGTCTGCCAATCCTCGAAGGCCTCCGGATCGATCTTCATGGCCACGAAGTACCAGGACCGCGCGATGTAGGAATCGAGCACGGCCAGGGTCGCTTCCTGGTTGCCCGCGTGCAGGAAGCCCCAGGCGGTCAGGGAGTCGGCCAGCGCCGAGGCGTCGTCGGCGCCGAGCACCAGCGTGCGGTACACCCCGACGATCCGGTCGTCGATGATGTCCACGCCGTTGTCGGCGGGCCCGACGCCGCCGTAGTCGGGCGAGAACTCGGAGCAGCCCCAGGCCGAGTCGCGCGACCGCCACACGGGGGCCGTCAGGTAGATGGCCTCGCGGAACAGGTCGAGGTCCGAGACGTCGACCTGCGGCAGGGCGGGCACGGGCACGATCCAGGCGAAGTCGGTGGTGTCGCTGCGGAAGCCGGGCAGCACGTGCAAAATCTCGGTGCCCGACGTCGCGTCGTGGATCACGATGGCGATCTGGTTGGTCTCGTACAGCTCGTAGCTCCAGGGGGCCAGCAGCGCGCCGTCGGCCCGGGTCGCGCCGGGGGTCAGCAGGGCGAGCGCCGGGACCAGGATGATCATCGCCGCGACGGGGATCCGGTTCACCATGGGACGCCTCGCTTTCTCGCCCGTGACCTCACGGTCACAGCCGCCACAGGATATGGAACTGCAGGCCCGTGCCCGTCAGGTTCACCTCGTGACGGCGCCTGCCTCCGTGGACTTCGCCGCCGGAAGCGCCCCAGTTCATCGCGAAGCCGATGACGCGACGGGCGTCCGCCGAGCGCCACTCGGGTCCGAAGCTGACCCTCAGGCCCTCGCCCCAGCCGTCGTAGTCCACGTGGTCCGCGGAGCCGGCGACGGCGGCGGCGGCCAGGCGCTCCTGCATCCACACCAGTTCCGCGGACAGGCCGCAGAGGATGTGCAGGCGGGGGTGGGGCGCGAGGTCGCTCTGCAGGCCGATCTGCAGCGGGATCATCGTCAGTTCGGCCGCGTCGACGCCCTCGAAGCCCGTGACGTCATGGAAGGGGTTGCCCCGCGCGAAGCCGCGGCCGGCGCCCATCACGAAGCGGGTGTCTTGCGAGAGGTCCGCAGTGAACATCAGCCCGGGGATCGCCACCGATCCGTAGGTCTCGGACATGACCTGCTCGTTCAGGAACAGCCAGCCGAAGGTGGGGCCGAACCTCGACTCCGGCGGCGGGGCGCTGCTGTTGCGGTAAGAGACGGGCGGTTCGGCGCTGCCGCCGATCTCCACCTGGCTGTGGGCGACGGCGGTCCCGCCGACGATCAGCGCCAGCGCGAGCAGGCAGCAGCGGCGGCGGAGCGGTGCGCAGTGCGAGGTCATCGCGCCTCGTTTCGGTGATGGACGCTTCGGGCTGCCCAGGGGGGAGCCGCCAATCCGGCGGTCGGCAGTCCGGCAGGGGGGCGTGGAAGGCCCCCGATTGCCGAGAAGCGTACCACCGCAGACTCCATCACGTCAACGGGTTCCGGGCCGGGTGCTGCCGATTTGGCGGGGGGTCCTTGCCTTCCGGCATGTTTCCTGCTATTGTCAGCCGCAGGGACTGGCCATCTCGGCCAGTCTTTTTTAGCAGGGACCAGGGACTCCCCGAATAGTCGTGGGAGCCCGAGGGTCCAGCAGGTTCAAGGGAAGTGACCAGTTTGAAGAAGATCTACGTCGGAAACCTCAGTTTCAACCTCACCGATCAGGACCTCATGAAGGTCTACTCGCAGTTCGGCGAGGTCAGCAGCGCCACCGTCATCATGGACCGCGACACCGGCCGCTCCCGCGGCTTCGGCTTCGTGGAGATGTCCGATGACGTCGCGGCCACGACCGCCATCGAGAAAACCAACGGCATGGACGTCGACGGCCGCCCGCTGAACGTCAACGAGGCTCGTCCTCGCGAGCCGCGCTCGAACGATCGGCCCCGCTGGTAAGACGGAGACCGGCCGCGGCCTCGCGCCGCGCCGACCGGATCGACCAGCAAAGCGCTGAATCGAGACGCAACGGCCCCGCCCTCTTCGGAGGGCGGGGTCGCTGTCATGTGGGGGGCAGCCGGTCCAGCAGGCGCAGGATGCCGTCCAGGATGGTCAGGGGGTGCGGCGGACAGCCGGGCACGTGAAGATCCACCGGCACCACGGCGGCGGCGCCGTCGAGCGTCTCGGGGTGGCCGATGTAAGGGCCGCCCGAGATGGCGCAGGCGCCGACCGCGATCACCAGGCGGGGCGTCGGGACGGCTTCCCAGGTCTTGCGCAGGGCGGCTTCCATGTTGCGGGTCACCGGGCCGGTGATCAGCAGGCCGTCGGCGTGGCGGGGCGAGGCCACGAACTGGATGCCGAAACGCGACAGGTCGAAGACGATCGTGCTCAGCACGTTGACGTCCGCCTCGCAGCCGTTGCAGCCGCCGGCGCTGACCTGGCGCAGTTGGAGCGAGCGGCCGAACACGCGCAGCGCGGCGTCGTCGAGCGCGCGCGCCAGCCGCAGCTCGTCGCCGACGATGAGGTCGTCGCGCCCGCGGGTCGCCATGCGGTGGTCCCGGCTGTAGGTGATCGCCCCGGTCGGGCAGGCGGCGGCGCACTCGGGGCAGAAGAGGCAGCGGCCGAGGTCGATCAGGGGCGGGGTGCTTGCGGTCAGGATCGCCCCGGTGGGGCACACTTCGGCGCAGGCCCGGCAGCCGTCCACGCAGAGGTCGGCCGCGATGACGGGGCGGCAGCGCCAGCGGTCCGGCAACTCGGGCACGACCGCCGGGTAGGCGATCGTGCGGTGCTTCTGGCGGAGTCTGGCGACGAGTGCTCTGATCATAGGTCGTGCCCGCAGTAGGAAAGGTTGAAGCTCTTGTTGCAGAGCGGGAAGTCGGAGATCTCCTGGCCGCGCATCGCGAGGGCCAGGGCGGTCCAGTTGTGGCACGACGGGTCGACGATCCGGTAGGTCGCGAAGCGCCCCCGGTCGTCGGTCACCGCCGCGTGGCAGATCTCCCCGCGCCACCCCTCGATCAGCGAGACCGCCAGCGAATCCGGGGCCGGCGCGCCCGTCGGGGTCCGCAGCGGCCCCTCCGGCAGCGCCCCGATCAGCGCGTCGACGAACTCCGCCGACCTCTGGATCTCCAGCGCGCGCACGTTCGCCCGGGCCAGCACGTCCCCGGTCGACCAGGTCGAGACCGGGATCTGCCGGAAGCGGTAGATCCCGCACGGCTGCTCGTAGCGCACGTCGCGCTCCAGGCCGCAGGCGCGCGCCGGCGGTCCCACCAGCCCCAGTTCCGCGCACGCTGCGGGCGCGACGGTCCCCGTATCCTCGAACCGCGACAGCACGGTGGCGGTCTCCCAGAGCAGGTCCGTGGCCGCGGTCACGTCGCGCAGGGTGTCGGCCAGGCGGGCCTTCATGCCTTCCGCCCGCGCGCGGTCGAGGTCGAAGAGCACGCCGCCGGGGCGGACCAGGCCGCGGCCGAAGCGGTTGCCGCAGAGAGCCGCAGTCAGATTGAGGAAGTCGCCGCGCAGGCGCCCGCAGAAGGAGGCGGTCGGCAGGAAGCCGATGTCGCCGGAGAGCGCGCCGAGGTCGCCGGTGTGGTTGGCCAAGCGCTCCAGTTCCAGCGCGATGCCGCGCAGCGCGTCGGCCCGCGGCGGCGCGGGGACTCCGGCCAGCGCCTCGATCACCAGAGCGCCGGCGTACGCGTGGCCGATGCTGGTGTCTCCCGCCAGCGTCTCGAGGTAGGGCATGGTGCGCCGGTCCGGGCCGCCGACCAGGGCCCGCTCCACGCCGCGGTGCTGGTAGCCGAGCGAGATCTCGAGGTGCAGCACGCGCTCGCCGTGGCACTGGAAGCGGAAGTGGCCGGGCTCGATGATGCCGGCGTGCACCGGCCCCACGGCGACCTCGTGGATTTCCCGGCCTTCCACGCGGTAGAAGTCGGCCTTGCCGACGTCGCCGCGCGGGAAGCGCACCGGCTTGAGCCACGGGTGCCCCAGGGGCGTCACGCCGCAGCTTTCGTGGATCTCCCGCTCGAACCAGTGCGCCTGCGGGCAGTCCGGCGTCAGGGCCGGATAGGCGTCGCCGACCCGCATCGACACGGCGGCCAGACCGCTCGTCTCGCCCGAGGAGAGCAGCGCCAGCAGCAGCGTCCCGTCGCCGTCGGGCCGACCGAAGAACGCGGAGAGGCGACCGCCGCGGCCGACCGCCGCGATGATCTCCTCCCGGAAGCGCTCGATCGGGAGCCGCGGCACCTCGCGCAGGGCCACCCGTCCGCCGTTGGCGATCGGCATCATGACGGCACCCCCATCATGACGGCACACCTAAGGCGCGGGCGGCCAGACGCAGCGTCGCCTCGAGCGGCGGCGGGATGTAGAGCCCGAGCAGCAGGACCAGCACCGCCAGCACGACGGGGGGGGCCACGGCCAGGAACGGCTCCGCGGGATGCTTCGTCGGCGCTTCGCCGTGCGCCATCGCCAGCATCGTGCGCGACATGCCGGCGAAGATCACCCCGAGCAGCAGGAGCATCGCGACGGCCACGAGCGGCCGGCCCAGGCCCAGCGCCGCGCGGACGATCGTCAATTCGCTCAGGAAGGTGCCGAACGGCGGCGAACCCGCGATGGCGAAGAAGCCGGCCGTCCAGAGGATGCCGGAGGCCGGCAGCCCGCGCAGCAGGCCCCGCACCCCGGCGGCCGCCTTGGTCTGGTAGGCGGACATGATGTTCCCCGCGACGAGGAACAGCATCCCCTTGGTGAGCGAATGGCTGACGGCGTGCAGCAGCGCGCCGTAGCTGCCGAGTCCGCCGAGCCCGACGCCGACGGCCAGGATGCCCATGTGCTCGACGCTCGAATAGGCGAGCAGGCGCTTGAAGTCGGGCTGGCGCACCAGGAACACGGCCGCCGTCGCCATCGAGAACAGGCCGAAGCCGAGCAGCAGATCGCGCGCGAACCCGCCCTGTCCGGCCGCCTCGCAGACCTGCAGCACGCGCAGGATGGCCAGGAAGGCGCAGTTCAGCAGCGCGCCCGAGAGCAGCGCGGAGACGACCGACGGGGCCTCGCTGTGGGCGTCCGGCAGCCAGTTGTGCAGCGGGGCGAGGCCCATCTTGGTGCCGTAGCCGACGAGCAGGCAGATGAACGCGGCGCGCAGCCACGGCACGTCGGCCCCCGGCGCCCGGCGCAGCAAATCGTCGAGCACGAGCGAAGAAGAGGTGGACGTTTCCCGCAACGCGACCGAGAGGAAGAAGCTCCCCAGCAGCGCCACCGCGATGCCGAGCGAGCAGAGGACCAGGTACTTCCAGGTCGCCTCCAGCGAGCGCTGGTGGCGGTGGAAGAAGATGAGCGGCGCGCTCGCCAGGGTCGTCGCCTCCACGCCCGCCCAGAGCAGCCCGAGGTGGCGGCTCGTGATGACGAGCGTCATCGCCGACAGGAACAGCAGCAGGCAGCCCGTGAACGCCGCCTCGGGGATGTTCCGGAACAGGAAATCCTCGCCGGGGTCGCCGGCGGCCCGGACCTTCTCGCGGGCCAGGTAGCCGACGGCGTACACGGCGGCGACCAGGAACAGCAGGCTGGTGATGCCGAGGAAGAGCCGCCCCAGGTCGTCCAGCGCCAGCCAGTCGTACAGGGTCGGCTCGGGCGAGCCGCGCCAGGCGGCGACGGTGAGCGCCGTGTGCGCCGCGGCCGTCGCGACCAGCAGCTCGCGGCGGGCGCGCGTGGACCGCAGCCCGAAGCAGAGCGCGCCGGCGAGCGCGGGGACGATGATCAGGGCGCCGATCACGAGGCCTTCACTCCTTCTCCTTCTGCCAGTCGTTGAGCAGGGTCAGGCGGTCGGTGTCGGTGTGGTCGAGCTCGCGGCCCATGTGGAAGATGACGATGCCCATGACGAACACGGCGGCGAAGACGTCGAGCAGGATGCCCAGCTCGACCAGCAGCGGCTGGTGGCTGGCGATCCCCACGCCGAACACGTAGATGCCGTTCTCCATCACGAGGTAGCCGAGCACCTGCGTGATCGCCTGGCGGCGGCTGGCGATGACGAACATCCCGGCCAGGATGTTGAACAGGGCCACGGGCAAGACGAGCGGGGTCCCTTCCCCGGGCGGCAGCGGCAGCCGGCTGCTGAGCAGGAACGCGACGACCATCAGCAGCACCCCCGCCAGCAGCGAGGCGTTGTAGCCGACGCGCGGGTCCATCTCCCGCCGCTGCGAGCCGCCGCGCACGGCCCGCGCCATCAGCCACGGGAAGCCGAGGCCCTTGATCAGCACGGTCGCGACCGCCAGCATGGCGGCGCGCGGCCCGAAGCCGGATGGCCCCGCGAGGAGCAGCGGCAACGGGCTCAGCAGGACTCCCTGCAGGGCCACCATGCGGATGCTCGTGCCCAGCCGGCTCGCGCCCAGCAGCACCAGGCTCGTCAGGGTGATCAGCACCAGGACTGCGTCGATCCAGCTGTTCATTTCAATCCGATGAAGAGCGCCAGGAGCGACAGCACGCCCGCTCCCAGCAGCAGTTGGGGCACCCGCGTCAGCCGCAGCCGCGCGAGGCACGACTCGACGACGCCCACGATCACGCAGAGCACGAGCATGCCGGCCACCGAGGCGGCGAACGCCCAGCCGTGAGCGAGGCTGCGGACCGGCAGCGCGATGCCGACGACGAGCGAACCGAGCACCCACATCTTCAGCGCGGCCGCGTACTGGATCAGGGCGAGGTCGGGGCCGCCGTGGTCGAGGACCATGACCTCGTGGAACATCGTCAGCTCGAGGTGGGTGTTGGGGTCGTCCACGGGGATGCGCGCATTCTCCGCCAGGAAGACGACCAGCAGGGACACGCAGACCAGCGCCAGCGGCGCCGTGGCGCCGCTCCAGGTCGCGAACGAGTTGGTCCCGAGCATGCCCGACAGCGAGAGCCCGCCGGTCTTCCAGGCGACGGCCGTCAGCCCGAGCAGGAACGCCGGCTCCGCCAGCGCGGCGAACTGCGCCTCGCGGCTGGCCCCCATCCCCTCGAAGCTCGACCCGGTGTCGAGCGCCGCCAGCATCGTCACGAAGCGGGTCACGCCGAGCAGTCCGGCGAAGAACAGGAAGTCCCCGGCGAAGGCCAGCGGCGCGCTGACGCCCCCGAACGGCGCGAGCGCCGAGGCCACGATCATGGCCGCGAGCCCGACGACCGGACCGGCCCGGAACAGCCAGGTCGTCGTCGTGCTGTAGACCGCACCCTTGCGCAGGAGCTTGGCCAGGTCGAAGTAGGGCTGCAGCAGCGGCGGGCCGCGGCGGCCGGCGAAGAACGACTTCGTCCGGTTGATCACCCCGGGCAGCAGGGGCGCCAGGACCAGCGCCGCGAAGAGTCCGGCGTAGCCGCTCACGACAGCCTCCAGAGCAGCAGGACCACCAGCGTCAGCGCGATGGAGATGACGTAGAGGTGCAGCCGGCCGTGCTGCAGGCGGTGCATGGCGTGCAACGCGCCGGACACGTGCGCAAAGAGCGGCCGCCAGACGCGCTCGCGGACGGCGTCCGGCGTCCGGGTGGCGAAGGAGACGGCATCGGGGAAGAGGCCGCGCGGCGCGTCGGCGGTTTCCCGCGTCCGCAGGACGGGGCCGAAGAGCGCGGTGAGCGGCTGCGCAAACGACGAGGCGGTGTACTGCATGCGCGCCGTGGGGTGCGCGTAGCCGCAGTCCCAGGTCACGGCCGATCCCACCGTCCGCCCCGCCAGCAGCAGCCGGCGCCCACCGGCGATCAGCGCGACGAGCGCCATCAAGACGACCGAACCCAGCACGACGACCGCCAGCGGCGCCGAAGCGGCGTCGAGGTCCCGTTGCGCCGGCAGGCTGACGAGCTGCTCCACCACCGGCGCCAGTGCGGGCACCAGCACCGGCGTCGCCAGGCCGAGCACGAGCAGCGCCGGGGCCAGGATCGCCAGCGGGGCCCGCATGGCCGCTCCCGGATCGTGGGCGCCGCGCACGGTGCCGTCGCGCGCGGCGCCCAGGAAGACGCTCCCGAATGCGCGCACGAAGACGGCGGCCGCCAGACCGCTCATGAGCGCCAGGGCGACCATGGCGGCCAGGCTGTGCAATCCGGCGTGCTGGACCGCGCCGTACAGGATCAGGAACTCGCTGAAGAAGCCGCTCAGCGGCGGCAGGCCGGCGACCGCCGCGGCGCCGACCAGGAAGGTCGCCGAGGTCAGCGGCATGCTGCGCGACAGTCCGCCGAGCCGGTCCATCTCCCGGGTGCCGGTCGCGTGCAGCACCGCGCCCGCGCCCAGGAACAGCAGGCCCTTGCCGAGTGCGTGCGTCCAGACGTGCAGCAGCGCGCCCGCGAAACCGAGGATGGCCACGCCCGGCGTCCCGGTGTGCAGGCCGACCAGCCCGACCCCGAGGCCCAGGGCGATGATCGAAGTGTTCTCCACGCTGCTGTAGGCCAGCAGGCGCTTGAGGTCGCCCTGGGCCAGGGCGAACAGCACGGCGAAGAGGCCCGAAGCCGCGCCGATGCCGATCAGGAGCCCCCCCCACCAGAGCGGCGGCGGACCGAGCCAGGTCAGCGTGCGCAGCAGCCCGTAGATCCCCATCTTGATCATGACGCCCGACATGACGGCCGAGACGTGGCTCGGCGCCGCCGGGTGCGCTTCCGGCAGCCAGACGTGCAGGGGCACGAAGCCGGCCTTCGTGCCGAACCCGATCAGGGCCAGCACGAACAGCAGGCCCGCCGGGGCGGCGGGGGCGAAGTCGGCGAAGTCGAGGGAGCGCGGTCCCAGCAGGGCGAACAGGGCGATCAGGCAGGCGTTGCCGAAATGGGTCGCGACCAGGTAGGTCCAGCCCGCTTCCCGCACTTCCGGCCGCTCGTCCTCGTGCGTGACCAGGAAGTACGACGCGAGCGACATGACTTCCCACGCCAACAGGAACAGGACCGCGTTGCGCGCCGTGACCACGACGACCATGCCGGCGACGAGCCAGTTGAAGAAGAACCAGGGGGCACCGGGGGACCGCCGGCCGGGCCGGCCGCCGAGGTAGCCGGCGCCGTAGACGGCGGCCAGTCCGCAGAGGGCGAACAGCGGCAGCAGGAAGAATGCGGTGAGCGGGTCGATCGCGAGCGAGAGGGAGCCGCCGGGGACGGGCCACGCCAGATCGAATTTTGCCTCGCCGCCACCGAGGCCGACGACGGCCGGGATCAGCCCCAGCGCGCAGGCCGCGGCCGCGCCGCCGGCGCCGATCAGGTTGGCGGCGCGGGGCGATCGCCGGCACAGCAACGCAGCAGTCCCGCTGGCGACGAGCAGGCCCAGCGCGACCAGCAGGAGCGTCATGACGCGGGCGCTTCCGCGAGGCTGTCCTCCACGCGCCGCATCTGCGCGAGGATCTCCTCGCGCACGTCCGGCCGGCGCACCACCTCGCGGAAGGCGGGATCGCGCAGGCAGAAGGCCAGACGCGACAGCAGGCGCAGGTGCGAGCGCACCGTTGGGCAGACCAGGAAGAACAGGGCGTGGACCGGCAGACCGTCGAGGGCGCCGAATTCGACCGGGGCTTCGAGCAGGCAGAGGTAGACGAGCGGTCGTTCGACCTGCAGCACGATCGGGCTGCGCACGTGCGGGACGGCGATGCCGTCGCCGATGGCGGTCGAGGCGAGTTCCTCCCGGGCCATGAAAAGGCTCAGGACGGTCGCGCGATCGGCTCCCTCGGGGAACTTCATCACGTCCACGGCCGCGCGCAGAACCTCCTCGCGCGTGCGCCCGGAAATGCGGTAGTGGATCCCGCCCTCCAGGAGCGCATCGGCGAGGCGCAGTGGGGAAACCGACTCTTCGGCGTTATCGTGGATGATGTCGGGCCTGATCCCGATCCGGCGGGCCGTGGCCCACTCCAGCAGCTCGGTGCGGCTGAACCGGTACTGGTCCTGGAAGCGGTAGGCGGGGATGTGCCCGTCGCGGATCCAGCGGTAGATCGTCTTCTCGGAGACGCTCAGGAGTCTTGCGACTTCGCGGACGTTCAGCTGCACGGACCTGCTCCGGGGCCGAAGTGGACGATCGCCTTGCCAAGGATAGGACAAACACCGATCATTGTCCATGAATGTCTCTATCGGGACCAGAAGTCCCATGCGCGCTGATCCGCCCGTCAGAAGGGAGAATCGGCCGATTTGACCGCATTCGGGGATAGCCCCTCCCGCGAACGCAGATGCAGGAGAAGAACGATGGAGATCCGCAACGTCGCGATCATCGCCCATGTCGACCACGGCAAGACCACGCTGGTCGACCAGATCCTGCGCCAGTGCCACGTCTTCCGCGACGGGCAGCAGGTGCGCGAGCGCATCCTGGACTCGAACGACCTCGAGCGCGAGCGCGGCATCACGATCACGGCCAAGAACTTCGCCGTCACCTACCACGACGTGCGCATCAACCTGATCGACACCCCGGGCCACTCCGACTTCGGGGGCGAGGTCGAGCGCGTCCTGAAGATGGCCGACGGCGTGCTGCTGCTGGTCGACGCCTTCGAGGGGCCGATGCCGCAGACGCGCTTCGTGCTGCAGAAGGCCCTGCAGCTGAACCTCAAGCCGCTGGTGGTGATCAACAAGGTCGACCGGCTTAACGCCCGCCCGCACGAGGTTCTCGACGAGATCTTCAACCTCTTCTGCGAGCTGGGCGCCAACGACGAGCAGCTCGACTTCCGCGGCGTCTACGCCGCCGGCCGCGACGGCTGGGCCATCGGCGAGCTGGGTGACGAGCGCAAGGACCTGTTCCCCCTGCTGGACATGATCGTCAGGCACATCCCGGCGCCCGCGACCAAGGCGGGCCCCCTGCAGATGCTGGTGGCCGCGATGGACCACAGCGACTACGTGGGCCGCATCGCCGTGGGCCGCATCGTGCGCGGGAGCATCCACACCAAGGACCGCGTCACGCTGATCAAGCGCGACGGCAGCCAGACCGACGCGATCGTCAAGCAGCTGTTCGTGTTCGACAACCTCGGCCGGCGCGAGGTGCAGGAGGTCGTCTGCGGCGACATCGGCGCCGTGGTCGGCCTCGACACCGTGGACATCGGCGACACCCTGGCCGACCCCGAGCACCCCGAGCCGCTGCCGATCATCGACGTCGACGAGCCGACGCTCTCGATGAGCTTCATGGTCAACGACAGCCCCTTCTTCGGCCAGGACGGCAAGTACGTCACCAGCCGCCAGGTGCGCGACCGGCTCATGCGCGAGTCCGAGCGCGACGTGGCCCTGCGCGTGGAGGACACCACCAGCAGCGACACCTTCCGGGTCAGCGGACGCGGCATCCTGCACCTGTCGATCCTCATGGAGACGATGCGCCGCGAGGGCTTCGAGTTCATGGTCGGCCAGCCGCAGGTCATCTACAAGGAGATCAACGGGCGCAAGGCGGAGCCCGTCGAGGTGCTGTCCGTGGACCTGCCCGCCGAGTACGCGGGCACGGTCATCGAGTACGCCGCCGCGCGCCGCGGCGACCTGATGAAGATGGATCAGACCGACGGCCGCGCCCGCCTGGAGATCCAC
Organism: Candidatus Latescibacterota bacterium; assembly: GCA_030658975.1. Classification (GTDB taxonomy): domain Bacteria; phylum Krumholzibacteriota; class Krumholzibacteriia; order LZORAL124-64-63; family LZORAL124-64-63; genus PNOJ01. Next base: position 47,630 of record JAUSBL010000055.1, on the reverse strand, counting down.
ATCCCGAGCCGCGGCCTGATCGGCTTCCGCAGCCGCATGCTGCGGGCCACCGCCGGCGAGATCGTCATGCACCACCGGTTCTTCCAGTACGAGTTCTTCAAGGGCAGCATCCCCCAGCGCCAGACCGGCAGCCTCATCAGCCAGGGGCAGGGGCAGGCGCTGGCCTACGCGCTCGACGCGCTGCAGGACCGCGGCCGCTTCTTCATCGAGCCGGGGGACGTGCTCTACACGGGGCAGATCATCGGCGAGAACAACAAGGACGACGACATCGTCGTCAACGCCCAGAAGGCCAAGCAGCTCAGCAACATGAGGTCCTCGGGCGCCGACCGCAAGATGAAGGTCGCCCCGGCCATCCGCATGGGCATCGAGGAGTGCCTCGAGCACATCAACCACGACGAGTGTGTGGAGATCACGCCGAACAACATTCGGCTGCGCAAGTTGCTCCTGGATGAGAACGATCGGAAGCGGGCTTACAAGAAGGCCTTGAATCCCGACTTGTGATCCGTCTTCGTACAGATCATACAGACCCGCTTCGTCGGGGGGCGCGCGCCGGACACCGCGTGTGTCCGGCGCGCTTGGATTTCGGCCCCCGGCGCCGTCCTGGCGCCGGGGGCCTTCATCACACCCCCGACGAAGCGGGTCTGTATGATCTGTACGAGATGGATCTACGAAAGGGGAGAGGGCGACATGATTGTCGGCTTTCAATTTGGTTGAATGGGGGCAAGCGTGTGCTACCCTTGCGGATGGGAATTCCACCGAAAGGGGCGGACATGCAGAGGACGATGGGGAGCAGGGCGTGGGTCTGGGGGCTCGCGCTGGTGATCTTGATGACGGCGGGCGCGGCGTGGGGGCAGCAGGAGGAGGGTGAGGGCGGCGATCCGTACATGGATCCGACGATGGCGCCGCTGATCGTGCCGACGGCGGACGAGTTCCCGCCGGCGCCGGCGCCGGACGCGGCCGTGGGCGCCGACAAGTCGATGATGGGCGTTGGGGTCGGCGGGTACTTCGAGGTCACGGGGGACCAGAAGGCCGGGCTGCTCACGCCGTCCTACCGGTTCTCGCCCGCGTTCGTGCTGAAGGCGCGGGTGCCGCTGATCTTCGAGCGCACGCTGCACTACTGGGGCACGGAGGCCTCGGCCGGCGGGCTGGGCGACGTGGTCCTGGACGCCGAGTACGCGCGGCCGCTGTCCGCGCCGGGGTCGATCGTGCGCCTGCAGCTGAGCGCGAAGCTGCCGACCGGCGACGAGGAGAAGATGGACGGCATCTATGCCGTGCCCCTGGGCACCGGCACGTTGGACCTGATCGGGCGCGCGCAGTACGCGCGCTCGACGCCGACGCACGGGCTGCTGGCCTCGCTGCTGTACCGCAAGAACACGCCGAACGAGACGATCACCGACCTGGGCGGCGGCGACACGCGCACCTTCGAGGTGACCGGCGCCGACCAGATCGTCGCCACGGTCTTCGGGCGCAAGCTCGTGGGCGCGAAGTGGTGGCTGAACCTGGGCCTGGGCGCCACGCTGCTGGGCGACGGCAAGTCCAAGACCACCTGGAGCGACGGCACGCCGAGCACGGAGTCCGACCTCGGGATGGGCGGCACCCTGGTCGACCTGTACCCCGGCGTCGGCTACGCGCTGGGTTCGCTGAGCCCCTTCCTGGGGCTGCGCGTGCCGGTGATGACCGACTACGACAACGAGTTCGCCGATGACGAGCGCGACGTCGCGGTGGTCTTCCAGTTCAGCTGGCGGCCGACGCGGTTGGTCGAGGGGGAGTGAGTTCGTGAACGAGCCCATCGCCGGCGTGCGGTGGGCTCGTTCTGCGATTTCGGAGTTGACAGCGGCAACTCAACGGATAAACTTATCTGTTGAGGTGACAAAATGATCAGCCGCACAGCCCGCTACGCCTTCCAAATCCTCGGCTATCTGGCCGCCCGCCCCGCCCAGCAGCTGCGCGGCGAGGAGATCGCCGCGGCGACCGGCATCCCCGCCAACTATCTGGCCAAGATCCTCAACCAGTTGCGCAAGGCGGGGTTGGTGGAGTCCCAGAAGGGCTGGGGCGGCGGTTTCCGCCTGCGCGAGGGGGCGGAGACCCGGCCCATCCGCGATGTGCTGGTCGTGTTCGACGGGCTCGGCAGCGCCGAGCGCACCGACTGCGCCCTGGGGCGGCCGGCCTGCGACGCCGGGCACCCCTGCGCCATGCACGCGGAGTGGGCGGGAGTCCGCGACGGCTTCACCCGCATGATCACGACGACCCGGGTGGCCGACCTGGCCCAGTGAAGGTCGCCCCCCCTTTTGCCTCCTTAATGGATATATGGATGCGTTGAGATTCTGAGTTCGAAGCAAGGTGAACGCGACGGAAAGGATGGTGCGATGAGCTACAAGAGACTCTGGATCGTCTTCGGGCTGGTGGTGGGGCTCTCCTTCGCCGTGCTCGGCTACTTCGGGCGGGAGATCTACCGCCAGGCGCCGCCGGTGCCGCAGCGCGTGGTCGGCGAGGACGGCGCGCTGCTCTTCACCGGGCAGGACATCAAGGACGGGCAGAACGTCTGGCAGTCCACGGGCGGGCAGGAACTGGGCTCGGTCTGGGGGCACGGCGCCTACCTGGCGCCGGACTGGTCGGCCGACTGGTTGCACCGCGAGGCCGAGGTCATGCTGAACGCCTGGTCGCACGCGGAGCACGGCGTCGATGCGGACCGCCTGGACGTCGAGACGCGCGCCGCCCTCGAGGCGCGGCTGCAGGCCGAGCTGCGGTCCAACACCTACGACGCGGGGTCCGGCGACCTGCGCCTGTCGGCGGCGCGGGTCGCGGCGGTGCGCACCGTGGCGGAACATTTTCGCGGGCTGTTCGGCGGCGATCCGTCGCAGGCCGACCTGCGCGAGGCCTACGCCATGCGCGAGGTGACGGTCGGCGATCCCGACCGGCTGGACGACCTGACGGCGTTCTTCTTCTGGGCCTCCTGGGTCTGCGTCACCGAGCGCCCGGGCGCCGACATCACCTACACCAACAACTGGCCGCCGGACAACCTGGTCGGCAACCGGCCCACCGGCAGCCTCATCCTCTGGACGGGCTTCTCGGTGATCCTGCTGATCGCCGGCATCGCGCTGCTCGCCTGGTACTACGCGGCCAATCGCGAGGAGGGGTTCGATCCCGGCATCCTGCCCGAGCAGGACCCCCTGCTCGCGCTGTCCCCGACGGCCTCCATGCAGGCGACTTTGAAATATTTCTGGGTGGTCACCGCCCTGATCGTGGTGCAGGTCGTCCTGGGCGCCGTCACCGCCCACTACGGCGTGGAGGGGAGCGGCTTCTACGGCCTGGACCTGAGCGCCGTGCTGCCGTATTCGCTGTCGCGCACCTGGCACGTCCAGTTGGCCATCTTCTGGATCGCCACCTCGTGGCTTGCGACCGGGCTGTTCATCGGGCCGGCGGTGTCGGGGCACGAGCCGCGATTCCAGCGTCTGGGCGTGAACGTGCTGTTCGGCGCCCTGCTGATCGTGGTCGTCGGCTCGCTGGCCGGCCAGTGGTTCGGCATCATGCAGCGGCTGGGCCTGGTCGGGAACTTCTGGTTCGGGCACCAGGGCTACGAGTACGTCGACCTTGGCCGGCTGTGGCAGATCCTGCTGCTGGTCGGGCTGCTGCTGTGGCTCGGGCTGATGGTCGCCTCTCTGCGGCCGGCCCTGCGGCGGGCCGACCAGAACCGCCCGCTGCTGGTGATGCTGGTGATCTCGTGCGTAGCCATCGCCGGGTTCTACGGCGCGGGGCTGATGTGGGGGCGGCAGACCAACCTGGCCATCGCCGAGTACTGGCGCTGGTGGGTGGTGCACCTGTGGGTGGAAGGGTTCTTCGAGGTCTTCGCCACCGTGGTGATCGCCTTCCTCTTCGTGCGCCTGGGGCTGCTGAGGGTGAAGACGGCGACCGCCGCCACGCTCTTCTCCACGAACGTCTTTCTGGCCGGCGGCATCATCGGCACCTTCCACCACCTCTACTTCACTGGCACCCCGACGGCGGTGCTGGCGCTGGGCGCCACCTTCAGCGCCCTGGAAGTGGTGCCGCTGGTGCTGATGGGCTTCGAGGCCTACCACAACCTCACGCTCAGCCGCGCCAAGCCGTGGCTCGAGGCCTACAAGTGGCCGATCTACTGCTTCATCGCGGTGGCGTTCTGGAACCTGGTGGGCGCGGGCATCTTCGGCTTCCTCATCAACCCGCCCATCGCGCTCTACTACATGCAGGGCCTGAACACCACGCCGGTGCACGGCCACACGGCGCTGTTCGGGGTCTACGGCATGCTGGGCATCGGGCTGATGCTCTTCGTGCTCAAGGGCCTGGCCGCGCGCCGGATCTGGAAGGACGGGGTCATCCGCTTCGCCTTCTGGGCCATCAACATCGGCCTGGCGGCCATGGTGCTGATCAGCGTGCTGCCGGTGGGCCTGGCCCAGACGATGGCCAGCGTGCGCGACGGGCTGTGGTACGCCCGCTCGGCCGAGTTCCTGCAGCAGGACTACCTGCAGACCCTGCGCTGGCTGCGGGTGATCGGCGACACGATCTTCGCGGTCGGGACGCTGGCCCTGGCGTGGTTCGTGATCGGGCTGAAGACGGGGTGGTCGGTGCGCGTCGGGACGGACCTGCCGGCGCCCGAAGCGGCGGCGACGCCGCGCCGCGGTTGATCGACCGGGCCCGCGATAAAACGGAGGGGGCGGGTCCCAGACGGGATCCGCCCCCTTCTGCTGTGGCGAGGCGTCGCTGCGCCGTGGCCTAGAAGTTGTACGTCATCGTGAACGCCGCCGTGGTCGACGAACGCGTCTGGGCCGTGAACTCCTTGACGCGTTCGCCGAGGCTGTGGCGGAGGCTGTCGTCCTGCACCTGCGCGGTCCTTTCCCGTGGGGGGATGTCTGAAGTGTGGCATCCCGACCCCCGCGGCCGCGCAAGTCGGAGTTCGCGCGCCCCTTGACATCGTCCGCCGGAGTCGTATCATGGTACGGAGCAGCGCCGATTTGAGTTCAGCTTGCGGGCGCTATACAAATCCAGCTAAAGCGAGAGGAAGCCCGCTTTGGCGTCAAGCTGAGCGGGCTGTTGTGTTTGGGGGAACTCATGTTCATCCGCGACGGTGTTTTCACCTCCGAATCGGTCTCCGAGGGTCATCCCGACAAGCTGGCCGACCGCATCTCCGATGCGCTCGTCGATGCCTTCCTGGAACTGGACCCCGCGGCGCGCGTCGCCTGCGAGACGCTGCTCGCCGACCAGCACGTCGTGGTGGCGGGCGAGTTCCGGACCGAACGGGACGAGGATTTCGACGCGGTGAGCGCCCGCGCGAAGGAACTGACCCGCGCCGTCATCCGCGACACCGGCTACGCCGATGCGGATTCGGGCATCGATCCCGACAATTGCTTCATCGACGTGCGCTTCAACCGCCAGGCCTCCGAGATCACCGCAGCCGTGAAGGGCGCGCAGGGTGCGCAGGGCGCGGGCGATCAGGGTCTGATGTTCGGCTACGCCTGCGACGAGACCGGCGTGCTGATGCCGGCGCCCATCGTCGACGCCCACCGGCTGATGCAGAAGCAGGCCGAGGTCCGCCGCTGCGGCACGCTGCCCTGGCTGAGCCCGGACGCCAAGTCGCAGGTGAGCTACCGCTACGAGGATGGCCGCCCGGTCGCGGTCGAAGCGGTGGTGCTCTCCACCCAGCACGATCCGGGCATCGGGTTGGCTGAGCTGCAGGCGCAGGTGCGCGAGCACATCATCGACCCGGTCATTCCCGCGGCGAGACGCAGCGCCGGCTACCGCGAGTACATCAACCCCAGCGGCTCCTTCACCGTCGGCGGTCCGAAGGGCGACACCGGCCTGACCGGACGCAAGATCATCGTCGACACCTACGGCGGCGCGGCGCCCCACGGCGGCGGCGCGTTCTCGGGCAAGGATCCCTCGAAGGTCGACCGCTCGGCCGCCTACATGACGCGCTTCCTGGCCAAGACCGTCGTGGCGCGCGGCTGGGCCGGCAAGTGCCTCGTCCAGCTGGCCTACGCGATCGGCGAAGCCGAGCCGGTCAGCTTCCTGGTCATGACGCCCGCGGCGGGGCGCACGCGTGATGCGGAGATCGCCGCGGCCCTGCGCGCGGAGTTCGATCTCACGCCGGCCGGGATCATCGAGCGGCTGCGGCTGCTGCGGCCCATCTACTTCGACACGGCGGCCTATGGGCACTTCGGGCGCGAGAAGCCCGACTTCCTGTGGGAACACGTCACGACGGACAATTGAAGGAGTGAAGGACGCCGGCGTCGCCCGTGAGCGGCGGCGCCGCGCGAAGGGCTGGCCCACCTGACGGGCCGGGGGATTTGAATCCAGCTTGCGGCCCCGCCATTCCGGCAAATCCGCTAAAAGGAGGACCACGTGCCTACCTGTGCGCATTCCCGTCTGTCCGCTCTCGGCGTCTACGGATTCGAACGGCTCGAGCCGGTGATCCTGGCCGCGCTGGTCACCGAGGATCCGCTCCTGCTGATCGGGTCTTCGGGCACCGGCAAGACCTACCTGCTCAACTCCCTCTCCGAGGCCCTGGGCCTCGAGCACCGCCACTACAACGCCAGCCTGATCTCCTTCGACGACCTGGTCGGCTTCCCCTACCCGGACCAGGAACACGGCGGCGTGAAGTTCCTCGAGACGCCGGCCACGGTCTGGGGCGCCGAGTCGGTGCTGGTCGACGAGATCAGCCGCTGCAAGCCCGAGCACCAGAACCGCCTGTTCGCGCTCGTGCACGAACGACGGGTCCAGGGGATCGCGCTGCCCAGGCTGCGCTACCGCTGGGCGGCGATGAACCCGTGCTCGACGGACCAGGGCGGGGCCGAGGACTACGCGGGCTCGGAGCCGCTGGACCAGGCGCTGGCCGACCGGTTCGCGCTGTTCGTGGAGGCGCCTGACTGGGACGGCCTGGACGACGAGGCGCGGAGCCTCGTTGCAGATCCGAGCGGGGAGGGGAAAGTCACCGATGACGGGGGGCGGCTTAAGGGGCTGGTCGAGACGTGGCGGCGGACCTTCCTCGAGCGGATCGAGGGCTGCCCGCCGCGCATCCTGACCTACGTCACCAGCGCGACCACGGCACTCAACAGCGCGAATATCCGGATATCACCACGCCGTTCGCGCCTGCTGGCTCGCAGCCTGCTGGCGGCCGCGATCGTGGTCGGGAAAGAAACCGACAGCCTCTTTTCGGACGTGCTCCGGGCCAGTCTGCCTCATCGCACCTGGGGGGTCGAGGTCAACAGGGCGGCCCTCACGGCGGCCCATCGCCTTGCCTGGGAAAGCGGATTCGCGACCCAAGCCAACTGGATCCATCAGTTCCTGGCCGAGAAGACGCTGGCGAAGAAGCTCGGCATCCTGATCGACCGTTGCACCGATCCGGATCAGGGAACACAGGCCGTGGCCCAATTCCTGGCATCCGAAACCAGGGCCCGTGCCGCTGCCTTCGCCTTCGCCACCTACGCGGCCGCCGCCGGAGGCGCGCTCGCGATCGGAGCGGAGGGGGTCAACGATCTCGGCAAGCTGGCTGCACCCATCCTGTCCGTATCGGGAGAGTTCTCCTGGTACGAACGTCTGAGCGAGAGCGATTCGGTCAGTCCGTTTTACACCAGCTTCGCGCGCGTGCTCGCCGATCTGGGTACCCGAGACGGTCGTTACGAAAGGGCGAGTCAATTCTTCAACTGGTGTCTGGTCGCCAACGTCCACCCCCATGCCCCGGCCGAACTGGAGGCGGAGATCGAAGCCTGCGTCGCGCTGTTAAACCAGCGGGTGCGCTCATGAATCCATCCGGGTGGAACACACGGCGGGCATGCCGCCCCGCCCTGCACGCGAACATGGGCGGCCCCATGAGCCGCGTCCGCACCGAACACCTTGCTTCCACGCTGCTGGGAAAGGACGAAGGTGCGATTCGCTGCCCACGCGTGATCAGGCTCGGGCTGACTTTCGGCGCAGCGGACTGCGTAGAGACATTGGAGCGCCTGCTGGTCGAAGCGGGCTATGCCGGCCCCGAGAGTCTGCGCGGCGTGTTCTCGATCCCCGAGAAGCGGCTGGTATGCCGTCCATTGCCGCCGGACGCCGGGCGGCTCTCGGTGGAGCGGGGAAGTCGTGCCGCGGTGCTGCGGCAGGCTTTGATGCTCGGCCTTTGCACGGCCCAGCTCTACGACCCGGCGCGGCCGGTGTTGTGGACGGCATCAAGCCTCGGACGCGGGCTCGAACTCTTCGACCTGGAGGGATTCTACTCATGAACGAAAAGCGCTTCCGCTCGATCCTGCTGGAATTGGTCGACGAAAATCCGTTCGCCATCCGGGCCGCGTTGCGGATCCTCGAAGTCGAATTCACCAACGCGGTGCCGACGCTGGCGGTGACCTGCGCCGACCGGCCCCGGTTGCTGGTCAACCTCGCATTCGTCCGCGAACACTGCACCAGCGACGACGAGGTGAAGGCGGTCATCTGCCACGAATTTCTCCACGTGATCCTGCGCCACACGGAGCAGCGGCAGATGCTGACTCCGGCCCGTCATCTGGCGGTCGACGCCGTGATCAACGCCATCATTCACCGCCAGTACGGCCCCGGGTATTCCGGGATGATGGGGCGCTACTATGCAGATGCCGCAGGCCGCCAGAAACTCCTCCGCCCGATGAACGGGGAAGAGCATGACTGGCTGTCCGCCCACAGCGGCCGAGATGAGTACCCCCAGTTGCCGTATTGGATCCGCGCCTGGTCGAGCCTATATGCGGGGCGCCTGATCGTCGATGACATAGAGGCGCTCGCCACGCACTTGGCGGGGATGGTCTCGGGAACGCCGGGTGCGGGCCCCTTCACGTTCGGTGACGACGGAGGCGACGATGCCGGCGATCTGCTCGGCAATCACGACGAGCTCGGCCGCGAGCTGTCGGGCCCGCTTCAGGAGACTCTCGAGAAGTCGATGCGGGAAATGAACGGGCGAGGGATCTGGCGCTCACCCGGAGGCCGCGGCGTCGGCTGCAATTCCTACGAGGCGCTCGTCGCGTCAGCCGAGGCGCCATTGCGGCAGTGGCGGGCGACGACGCTCGCGATCCTCCGGCGCCACCTCACGCCCGACCGCCTTTCGCGACGTTGTATCGAATCTCCGCACGAGTACCGCCTGCCGGTGCTGTCGCCGCAGGATCGCCGCGCCTTCCTGCGATCGCAGTGGGCGCCTTTCCTGCCGGAAGCAGGCTGGGGAGGGACGGCGCCGCGCCACACCGGCACGGCCCAGGTCTACCTGGATGTGTCGGGATCCATGAGCGCCGAGATGCCGCACCTCGTGGCCCTGCTCGGGCAACTGTCGGGCCTGATCCGCCGGCCGTTCTGGGCCTTCAGCGACACTGTCGCACCCGCGGTCATCGAGCGCGGCGCCCTGAAGGCGCAGACCACGGGCGGCACCAGCATGTCCTGCGTGCTTGAACACCTGGTCAGGACGCGCCCGACAGCGGCCGTGGTGGTCACCGACGGTTACATCGAGGCGCTGGACCGGCAGCTCGTAGCGAAAACGGCGGGCACGCAGTTGCACGCGCTGGTGAGCCGCGACGGCAGCCCGGCCGCACTGGAGCGCGCCGGAATCGCCTGCACCCAGCTACCCGCGTTGAAAGGAGTTCGCTCATGATCCGCATCAGCGAGATCGTCCTGCCCGGCCACCCGGACAAGTACTGCGACCAGGTCGCCGACGCCATCGTCGCCGAGTGCGTCGGCGTCGATGCTGACGCCTACGCCCAGATCGAGGTCGCCGTCTGGTCCTGCCAGCTCTGGCTCACCGGCGGCGTCTGCACGCGCCGGCCCCTGGCGCGCCCGCTGCGGGACATCGTGGTGGAAACGGGCCTGGCGATCGGCTACGTGCCGGGCAACCACGTCGACGCCAACCGCTACACGGTGCACAGCGCCGTGTGCGAGGTGCTCGACGACCCCGCGCGGTTCACGGGCAAGGTCAACGACCAGAGCGTGGTGCTCGGTTGGGCCGGCTACGACGCGCACACGCGTTACCTGCCGCCCGAGCACTACCTCTGCCACGTGCTGCGCGAAGCATTGGCCGCGGCCTGCGCCGACGGGCCGCTGGCCGGGCAGGGACCCGACGGCAAATTGCTGCTGCGCCTGCGCGAGGAGGGCGGGCGCTGGATCGTGGAGCACCTGCTGGTCACGCTGCAGCAGCGTGCGGACGCGAAGTTCATGGACGTCTGCGAGGCGATCGTGCAGGTGCTCGCGCGGGCCTACGGCGAGGCCAGGGAACGCGACCCGCGCTGGCGCGCCCGCTGGGACGAGATCGAGTTGATGATCAACCCGAACGGCCCGCTGGTGCAGGCCGGCAGCAACGGCGACAACGGCCAGACCGGGCGCAAGCTCGTCATGGACTTCTACGGCCCGCGCATCCCGATCGGCGGCGGGGCGCTGTCCGGCAAGCACCTCTCGCACATCGACCGGATCGGGTCGTACGGGGCGCGCGAGGCGGCCGTGAGGGCCGTGCAGTCGGGCGCGTCGGAATGCCTGGTGCGTGTGGCGTACGCTCCCAACGTGGAGCGGCCCCTGGATGTCCGCTACGAGATGGTCGGGCGGGGGGAGAAGCGGCCGGCGGGGTTCTTCGACCACCCGGAACTGGTGGCGCGCTACCCGGCGTCGTCGATCGGGGCGCGGCTCGGGCAGGGGTTGCACTTCTTCGATCCTGGGCTGCCGTGGAACGGGGGCGCGGCATGACCTCAGGCGCGATCCCGATGCGCTCGGCGGATCCCGTCCGCCATTTCCTCGAAGGATCCCCGCGCGTGGTCGAGGAAGGCGAGCGTCCCCGCGCACAGCCACTCCCTGCCCGCGGCTTCGCGCGGATTCCGCCGGGCGGGACAGCCGCCGCGGCAGACGTCGAAGTGCCGGCATGGCGGGCAGTCGGGCGAGGCCGGCGTCTTGATCGCACCGAACTCCAGCATCCGTGCCGTAGCCATGGCCTCTGCCGGATTCATCGACATCACGTCACCCAGGCGCCAAGCCGGGGTCGCACGGAAGTCGCAGGGATAGTAGCCGCCGTCATGCTCGACGACCAGGTACTGCCGGCAGCTGTCGTCCATCGTGCAGTCACCGGGCCGGTCGTCGACCAGGCGCTGCAGCACGGCGTCGAGGTTGCGCACCGCGACCGGCATCCCTGCGTTGCGCCACGCCTTGAAGATGCCGATCAGGAACTCCCCCCACTGCGTTCCCGTGATCGTCCAGGGCCGCGGCGCGCCGTCGGGCCCGAACTCGACGCAGGGCAGGAACTGCAGGTGGTCGAAGCCCAGGCCGACGAGATGGTCGAAGACCTCGCGCGCGTGGCCGACGTTCGTGTCGTGGACCACGCAGAGGGTGTTGACCGCCACGCCGCGCGCCTGGAGACGGCGCAACCCGGCCACGGCGAGGTCGTGGGTCGCGCCGCCGCCCGCGCTCCGCCGCCGCCGGTCGTGCAGGTGCGGCGGCCCGTCGAGGCTGCACCCCACCAGGAAGCGGTAGTCGGCAAGGTGGCCGGCGAAGGCGTCGTCGATGAGCGCGGCGTTGGTCTGCAGGCTGTTGGCGATGACCGTGCCGGGCCGTCCGTGGCGCTCCTGCAGTTCCGTCACGCGGCGGAAGAAGTCGAGCCCCATCAGCGTGGGCTCGCCGCCCTGCCAGCAGAAGGCGTGGACCGGCAGATCGAGCGCCAGGTAGGAGGCGATCATCCGCTCGAGGACCTCGTCGCTCATGCGCCGGCGGGAGGCGCCCCGACGGGCGTCGGCGTCGAGGTAGAAGCAGTAGTCGCAGCGGAAGTTGCAGTCGGCGCCGGCGGGCTTGACGAGCAGCAGGGACGGCGCGAGCGGGCCGGGCGTCATCGCGATCCGCTGAAGACGTAGCCCGTCTCGTCCATCTGCCGCACGAGAGCCGCCTCCATCTCGTCCCGGGCCGTCGCGAACGCCGGGTCGCCGGCGAGGTTGCGCAGTTCGCCGGGATCGGCGGCGAGATCGTAGAGCTCCACCGGTCGGCGCGCGTTGCGGCCGCCGTGACGGTCGAGGGGCACGATGTACTTCCAGCGCTTCGTGCGTACGGCGACCTGCGAACCGACCGGTCCCTCGTCCTGGAAGTACTCGTAGAGGAAGGCGTCGCGGCCGGGCGCGCCCCGGGCGACCGGCAGCCAGGAACGTCCCTGCACGCCGGGCGGCGACTTCACGCCGGCGGCCTCGAGCAGGGACGGCAGAAGGTCGATGTTCAGGGCCAGCTCGTTGCAGAGGCCGCCGCCCGGCAGCGCGCGCGGCCACCGTACCAGCAGCGGCACACGGATGGCGGGCTCGTAGGCGCGGCGCTTGTCCCAGAGCCCGCCGTGCTCGCCGAGCAGGAATCCGTTGTCGCTGGTGTAGATCACCAGCGTGTCGTCGAAGCGCCCCGACCTCTCCAGCGCGGCGTCCAGGGCGGCCATGCTCTCGTCGACGGCCGCCAGGCAGCGGTAGTAGTCCAGAACCGTTTCGCGATGAGACCCGTAAAGCGCCTGTTCCGCGCCGACCGGCTTCTGCGATACGTCCTCGTCCGGGGCCCAGAAAAGATCGGGGTTCTCGCCCGCGTAGAGATCGGCGTGGCGAGCGGCCGGCACGAACGGCGCGTGCGCCGCCTTGTGGCTCAGCACCATCAGCCGGGGCTTCTCATGGGGGCGCTCCAGGAACTCCAGGGCCCGCGCGGTCAGGGCATCGGTGACGTAGCGGTCCTCGTGGACGACCTGCCCGTCGACGACGATGTCGTTCGGCGCATAGGCGCCCTGACCGTGCAACACGGTCCAGTGGTCGAACCCGGGCTGGGAGAGGGGGCGGGGAAAGGCGCCCAGGTGCCACTTGCCCCAGAACGCCGTCTCGTAGCCCGCCGCCTGCAGCAGCTCGGGGTAGGTGGGAATACCGGATCTCAGCGGCCGGCCGGCGTTCGTGAAGATGCCGTGTTGGTGGGGGTAGCGTCCGGTCAGGTAGCTGGCGCGCGACGGGCTGCACAGCGACGTCGTCACGCAGGCGTTCGTGAAGCGGACGCCGCCGGCCGCGACCCGGTCCAGGGCGGGCGTCCGCACGTAGGGGTGGCCGGCGCAGCCGAGGGCGTCGTGGCGGTGGTCGTCGGCCAGGATCACCAGGATGTCGGGGCGGGACGGCGCGGGCGTGGGCTCGGCGCCGGGTGTGGAAGAGCCGGCCCGCGCCGGCAGCGCGCCGGCGGCCGCCGCGGCGGCGATCAGCTTCAGGAAGTCGCGGCGGCCGGTCTCCAAGCCATCCCCTGCACTCCGCCGCGCACGGCGGCGGCGTTCAGACGCCGAGCAACAGCAGCCACAGGATGCTCGTCGGCAGCGAGAGCAGCGTGGAGCCGATGACCATGGCGCCTGCAAGCTGTTCGTCGCCCTGCATCTCCTGGGCCATGACGTAGCTTACCACGGCGGTGGGCGTGGCGGCCAGCAGGACCGGCGCCTGCAGGGCGATCCCCTCCAGACCCAGGGCGCGCAGCCCGACGTAGACGAGCGCGGGGTAGAGTCCGAGCTTCAGGGCGCTGGTTGTCGCGGCGCCCGGCAATTCGCGGCGCAGGCGGCCCAGGTCCAGCCCCGCGCCGACCGACACCAGAGCCAGGGGCAGGGCAGTGGCGCCCACGAGGTCCATGGCGCCGCCGAGCGCGTGCGGGATGCCGATGCCGGTCGCCGACAGGATGATCCCGGTCGCGCTGCCCAGCGCCAGCGGGTTGACCGCGATGCGCTTCAGCATGCCCGTCAGATCCACGTGTCGTCCCGGCCCGCCGCTGTGGTGGGGCAGGGTCAGCACCACGATCGACAGCACGTTGTAGACCACGACCATCGCCCCCACCAGCACCGAGACCTGGCCGACGGCCTCCTTGCCGAAGGCGTTCATGACCAGCGGCAGGCCCACGAAGACCATGTTGCTGCGGTGCGCGCCCTGCGCGAAGACGCCGCGCCGCGAAGCGCGGGAGCGGAACGCGAGCGCGTACGTCGCGGCCGCGACCAGCACGCTCACGACGATGAAGACGCCCAGGACGCGGGGGTCGAGGCTGCTGCGCAGATCCGTGCCGGCGGCGCCGCGCACCAGCAGCACCGGCGCGGCCACGTAGAAGACCATCCGCGTCAGGACGGCGTTGCCGGCCGTCGTGACGAAACGCAGCCGGCGCAGGGCATAGCCCAGGCCGATGACCAGGAAGATGGGCAGGACGATGTTCAGGACGGTCATGGCGTCGTCGCCTAGGGCTGCAGGTCGAAGGATCCCGGCCAGGCAGCCTCGACGGTAGCCTCCGCGCCGCCAGAGAGCAAGACGACCGTCCCTGCGCCGGACAACGCCGGCCACGATCCCTCCAGCGCGCGGCACGACAGGTCGACGTGCGGGCCGCGCACGACGGCCGTGATGCGGGAGAGCCCGTACCCGCCGTCCCGGTAGGCGAAGCCCTCGCCGTCGTCGCGGTACACGACGCAGGAGGCGCGGCCCTGGCGGTCCGGGTTGACCAGCAGCGTCACCGGCCCCGCCGAGGCGCCGGTGTGCGGCGCCGGCGCGGCGAGCGCCAGGACAGCGCCGTCGCGCAGGTAGAGGCGCGGCAGGTCGGGATCGTCGGCTTCGCCGAAAATGTGCCGCGTCACTTCGCGCCAGTCGCCCGTGGGCAGCGCCGGGGCGGCGCCATCGGCGCCGGGGGACGTGTTCACGACGATCATCAGGTCGTCGCCGATCAGGGCCGCGTCGTCGACGTCGCGCAGGCGGGGGTCGGCGGGGTCGGCGAAGAACAGGGGCCGCCACGCCGGCAGTCCCGTCACCGCCGCCTCGCGCATCAGGGTGTAGAGATGCGGCAGCAGGCGCATCCGGCCCTGCAGGGCGCGGCGGCAGGTGGCCTCGACCTGCGGCCCGAAGGCCCAGGGTTCCTTGTCGATGTTGCCCTTGCCGGTGTGGCCGCGGGCGAAGGGCAGCAGCGCGCCGAACCCCATCCAGCGGGCGAACAGCGCGCCGTTGCCCTTGCCCTCGAAGCCGCCGATGTCCGGGCCGGAGAAGGGCTGACCCGACAGGCCGAGGTTCAGGACCATGGCGAGCGAGGCGTCCAGGTGCCGCCACGACGCCACGTTGTCGCCGGTCCAGGTCGCGGCGTAGCGGTGCCCGCCCAGGAAGTTGGCGCGCGTCAGCACGAAGGGCCGCCGGTCGGGGCGCGCGGCCAGCATCCCTTCGCGCGTGGCGCGGGCCATGAGCATGCCGTAGACGTTGTGGTAGCGGGCGTGCGGCCCGGTCCCGCCCAGTTCCTCGTCGGCGCGGTGGATGTTGTCCTCGGGCATGGTCTTGCTGTCCACGTTGAAGACCGCGGGCTCGTTCATGTCGTTCCAGACGCCGTCGATCCCGGTGGCGAGGAAGTCCGCGTACAGGCCGCCCCACCAGGAGCGCACGCGGCGGTTGGTGAAGTCGGGCCAGACGCAGTCGCCGGGCCAGACGCGGCCGACGTAGGGCGCGCCGTCGTAGGTGCGGACCCAGGCGTCCACGGTTTCGCCCGAGTCGAAGACGGCGTGGCCTTCCTCGCGCTTGATGCCCGGATCGATGATCGCGATGGTGTGGAAGCCCAGCGCGTCGAGATCGGCGTCGAGCCTGGCCGGGTCGGGGAATGCGACGGGGTCGAAGGTGAAGGAGCGGTTGCCGTCCATGTAGTCGATGTCCAGCCAGACGACGTCGCAGGGGATGTCGCGCGCGCGGAACTCGCGGGCGATCTCGCGCACGCGGTCGTCGGGCGTGTAGGAGTAGCGGCACTGGTGGTAGCCCAGGGACCACAGGGGCGGCAGGTCCATGGTCCCGCACAGTTCGGCCAGCCCGCGCAGCACCGCCTGCGGCGACTCGCGGTCGACGACCACCACCGGGAAGCGCGGACCGTTGGCCACGAACAGGATGCCCGACGTCAGGTCGATGAGCGTGCGCCAGCTCGTGTCGGCCAGCACGCCGAAGGCGGTGCCGTCCGGCCGCACCGCCAGCACCCAGGGATGCGACTGGTAGAGGTGCGGCGTGTCGGCGCCGTAGGCGTAGGCGTCGTGGTTCCAGCAGACCGTGCGCGTCCCGTTGCGGCGCAGGGGACCGAAGACTTCGCCTGTGCCGTAGAGGTCGGTGCCCTCCGGGATCTCGATGCGCGCGGCCGCGCGACCCTCGACGCGGTAGAACTCGGGCCGCACCGTCGGTGCGGCGTCCGGCGCCGGCAGCGCCGCGATCATCGCCAGGGAGGGAGCGGCCGCGGCGCGGGCCGCCGCATCGGCGTGGAAGCGGACGATGCCGGGCCCGAGCGATTCGGCCACCTGTTCCGCGACCTGCTGCGCGAGAAGCGGCAGCGGCGCCAGCAACAACCACAGGCAGCCGAAGATGAGGGAGATCGAAAGCCGGGGGTGCGACGGGGGGCGACGAGCTGGCAAGAGGTTCCTCCCTGGGCAGAAGTGGTTGCCAGTATAGGCTACCGGAGCCAGCAGTCCCAACCGCGGCCTTGTGTTCTATATGGCAAATAATATCATAATTTACACATTTCTTGACTGTTTCATGAAAATATGCTGTAATTGAAGCCAGAGATTGGATCACGGGCTCCGAGACGAGCCCCGCTTGCTCCCGCTACCACCCGTTCCGATTGGGGGACACGATGTTCAAAAAGTTAACGTTGAGCTTGCTGGCGCTGGCGCTCGTCGCAGCGGCCGGCGGCGCCGCCGCCTCGTCGATCGGCTGGGGCAACCTGCAGTGGCCCTTCACGACGACCGACCCGGCCTGCACCGGCACCGGGTTCTTCGGTCAGGTGTGGATGTCCGGCGTGACCGATTCCCCGGGCCAGGGCGCGGGCATCACCGCCGAACTGGGCTTCGGCCCCGTCGGCTCGACCCCGGACGCCAGCTGGCTGTGGTTGCCCGCCGTCTTCAACATCGACTCCGGCAACAACGACGAGTACGTGGTGTGGATGACCACCTACCTGCCCGCGGGCGCCTACCACTACACCTACCGCTACCAGTACGCCGGCGACGGCGACTGGTACGTCGCGTCCGAGCGCGGCACCGCGACGATCATCCAGAGCTGCGGCGCCGTGCCCACGACGACCGCGGCCTGGGGCAGCGTCAAAGCGATGTACTAGGCCCGATTCGTCGGGAGTTTCCGGCAGGGGGCGGTCGCGAGGCCGCCCCCTCCTCTTTTCCGGCCGTGCGTTGTTGCCAGCCGCCGCCGTTGCGGCGATGATGGCGCGAGGGAGGAACACGTCCATGCGCTGGCAGCCGGTGGATCAGGGTGTGCGCGACGTCGTCTTGGACGTCTGCCGCGCCGTGCGCGGGCAGGGCGGCCGCGCCCTGCTGGTGGGCGGCTGCGTCCGCGACTCGCTGCTGGGGCGCGCGCCCGTGGACCATGACCTCGAGGTCTACGGGGTCGGACCGGATCGTCTCGAAGCCCTGCTGTCGGCGCGCCACGTCCTGGACCGGACGGGTCGGGCCTTCGGCGTGCTGAAGCTGCGCGGCGCGCCCGTCGACGTCTCGCTGCCGCGTCGCGAGTCGAAGGCCGGCCTCGGCCACCGGGGCTTCCTCGTGCAGTCCGACCCGGACCTGACGCCGCAGGAGGCCGCGCTGCGGCGCGACTTCACGGTCAACGCCATCGCCTTCGACCCGCTCACCGACGAGCTCGTCGATCCGGTGAACGGCCGCGGGGATCTGGAGCGGCGCGTCCTGCGCCGCGTCTCGGAGCACTTCGCCGAGGACCCGCTGCGCGTCCTGCGCGGCATGCAGCTGGTCGCGCGCTTCGAACTGGCCGCCGACCCGCAGACCGTCGCGGCCTGCCGCTCTCTCGGCCTCGAGGGACTCGCCCGCGAGCGTATTTTCGAGGAATGGCGCAAGCTGCTGCTGCTGGGCGTGCGCCCGTCTCTCGGTCTGGGGTTCCTGCAGCAGACCGGCTGGCTGCGCTTCTTCCCGGAACTCGCGGCGCTCGTCGGGTGCGGGCAGGATCCCGCCTGGCATCCCGAGGGGGACGTCTGGATCCACACCGGCCTCTGCCTGGACGTGTTCGCCGCCGGACGTCTGGGCGACGAGCGCGAGGATCTGGTCGTCGGACTGGCCGTGCTCTGCCACGACCTGGGCAAGCCGGCCACGACCCGGCTGGAGAAGGGCCAGCTGCGCTCGCCCGGGCACCTCGAGGCCGGCGAAGCGCCGACCCGCGCACTTCTGGCGCGGCTGACGCCGCAGCGCGACCTCGTCGAGCAGGTCGTGCCGCTGGTGCGCGAGCACTCGCGGCCCCAGGAACTGCACCGCGCCGCGGCGGGCGACGCCGCGATCCGTCGCCTCGCGCAGCGGGTGGGCCGGATCGACCGTCTGGTGCGCGTCGCCCGCGCCGACCGGCTCGGCCGCGGCGACGGCGCGGGGCCGGATTTCCCCGCCGGCGACTGGCTGCTCGAAAGGGCCGCGGCGCTGGACGTCCGCGTCTCGCCGCCGCAGCCGCTGATCCTCGGCCGCCACCTGCTCGGGCTCGGACTCGAACCCGGTCCCGGCTTCAAGGCGATCCTCGACGACTGTTACGAGGCGCAGGTCGAGGGCGCGATCGCGACGGTCGAGGAGGGACTCGCCCTGGCGTCGAAACTGGCCCGCCGCACGCGCGACGCTTGCTGATCCGCATCCCGCCCGCCTATGATGTCGCCGGCGGCCGCCGCGCTCGGCGGCGGCCGCCATCGCCTCCTCCGCCACGGGACGTGACATGAACGAGCGCGCGCCGCAGATCCGCTGCATCGGCATCCTGACCTCCGGCGGCGACTGCCCCGGCCTCAACGCCGCCATCCGCGGCATCGCCAAGGCCGCCATCCAGCGCCACGGCATGCAGGTGATCGGGATCCGCGACGGTTTCCGCGGGCTGGTCGAGAACCGCGTGCAGCGCCTCGACACCCAGTCCCTCAGCAACGTCCTGACCCTCGGCGGCACGATCCTCGGCACCAGCCGCGACAAGCCCAACAAGATGCTGATGGGCGACCAGGTCCTGGACATGACCGCCGTCGCGGTGGCCAACGCCCGCAGCCACGGCATCGAGTGCCTGGTCTGTCTGGGCGGCAACGGGACCCAGAAGAACGCCCACCAGTTGCAGCGCGCGGGCGGCCTGGACGTGCTGACGCTGCCCAAGACCATCGACAACGACGTGTTCGGCACCGACGTCAGCTTCGGCTTCGACACGGCCATGACGATCGCCGCCGAGGCCATCGACCGCCTGCACACCACGGCGACGAGCCACGACCGCATCATCGTCGTGGAGGTCATGGGCAACAGCGCCGGCTGGCTGGCGCTCGGCGCGGGCCTGGCCGCCGGCGCCGACGTCATCCTCATCCCGGAGATCCCCTACGACCTGCACGTGGTGAAGGACTACCTGCTGGAACGCCAGCGCCGCTTCGGCAAGCGCTTCTCCATCATCGTGGTGGCCGAGGGGGCGCTCACGCGCGAGCAGGCCGCTGCGGCCCGCCTGAACCGTAAGAACGGGGCGCCGAAGGTCGAGGCCGCGCCGGAGGCGGACGACGACCTGCACGGACGCCGCCTGGTGCACGAGTCCCTGGCCACCAGCCTTGCGCGCCAGCTCCAGATGCTGACCGGGACCGACGCGCGCGTCACCGCCCTGGGCCACGTCCAGCGCGGCGGCGGGCCGACCCCGACCGACCGCCTGCTGTGCACGCGGTTGGGCGTGAAGGCCGCCGACCTGCTGGCCGAGGGGGTCGTCAACGTGATGACGGCGGTGCGGGGGAGCGAGATCGTGCCGGTGCCCCTGGACCAGGTCGCCGGCCGCAAGAAGACCGTGCCGCCCGGGCATCCCTGGCTCCACGCGGCGCGGTCGGTGGGGACGTGCCTGGGCCTGGCGGACCGGGACCTGCCGTTCTGAAGCCCGATCAGCGGCGCCAGAGGCCGCCGCGGCTCTCCAGCAGGCGGCGCTGGACCTGCACCGGCTCCTCGCCCTCGGCGGGACGGTTGCGGGTGTAGCCGCCCCCGGGCTGCATGGCGCGGCTGGAGACGTCGTCGGCGAGGTAGACGCCGAGCACGTCGTCGCGCAGGTAGCGCCGCAGCGCCGGGCTGGTCACCGGGAACAGCACCTCCACGCGCCGGTCGATGTTGCGGGTCATGAGGTCGGCGCTGCCCGCGTAGATCTCCTCGTCGCCGCCGTTGCGGAAGAAGTAGATCCGGCTGTGTTCGAGGAAGCGCCCGACGATGCTCGTGACGCGGATGTTCTCGCTCAGCCCGGCGACGCCCGGCCGCAGGCTGCAGACGCCGCGCACGATCAGGTCGGTCTGCACGCCCTCCCGTGAAGCCTCGTAGAGCAGCATGATGATCCGGCGGTCAACCAGCGAGTTCATCTTCAGCACCAGCCGCGCCTTCGCGCCGGCGCGGGCGTGAGCGATCTCGCGACGCAGCAGTTCCTCGAGGCGCTCGCGCATGTTGACCGGCGCCACGATCAGCCGGCGGTAGTCCTTCTGCGCCGAGTAGCCGGTCAGGTAGTTGAAGAGGTCGGTGGCGTCGGCGCCGATCTCGGGATCGCAGGTGAACATCCCGAGGTCCTCGTAGGCGCGGGCCGTCGCGTGGTTGTAGTTGCCTGTGCCCAGATGGACGTAGCGACGGATCTCGTCGCCCTCCTGCCGCACGACCAGCAGCACCTTGCAGTGCGTCTTGAGGCCCAGCAGGCCGTAAGTCACGTGGACGCCCTCGTGCTCAAGCATCCGCGCCCAGCCGATGTTGCTGTCCTCGTCGAACCGGGCCTTCAGCTCCACCAGCACCGCCACCTGCTTGTGGTGGTCGCGGCGGGCCCGCAGCAGGGCCTTGACCACCGGCGAGTCGCGCCCCACGCGGTAGAGCGTCTGCTTGATGGCCAAGACCTGGGGGTCGCGGGCGGCCGCTTCCAGGAACTCCACCACGGGCTCGAACGAGTCGTAGGGGTGGTGCACCATCAGGTCGCCCTGGCGGATCGCGGCGAAGATGTCGCCCTCGCGCGTCTCGGCGCGCAGCGGCGCCGGCACGTTCGGCGTGTAGGCGGGGAACTTGAGGTCGTAGCGGTCCACGTCGCAGATCTGAGCAAGGCCGGCCAGGCCGAGGGGACGCGGCAGGACGTAGACGTCGCGATCCACGAGCCCGAGGTTGCGCGTCAGGATGCCGCGGATCTCCGCCGGCATCTCCGGCGAGACGTCCAGGCGCACCGCATCGCCGAACTGCCGCTCCTTGACGCTGGCGGCCATCGTCTCCAGCAGATCGCTGGCCTCCAGTTCCTGGATCTCGAAGTCTGCGTTGCGGGTCACCCGGAAGGGGTGGGCTTCCTGCAGCTCCATGCCGTGGAAGAGCTCGCCCAGGTGGGCGGCGATCACCTGTTCGATCCACACGAAGTAGTGGTTGCGGGGCACGGTCCAGTCGCGCTTCACGCCGCCCGAGGACCGCTTGACGGGCACCAGCCGCGGCAGCGTGGCCGGCACCTTCACGCGGGCGAAGCGCACCTCGCCGTCGAGGTTGCGCACCATGACGGCCATGTTCAGGCTGAGGTTGGAGATGTGGGGGAAGGGATGGCCGGGGTCGTGGGCCAGGGGCGTGAGCACCGGGAAGACGACCTGCTGGAAGTAGCGCTCGACCTGGCCGCGCTGCTTCTCGTTGAGGTCCGCGTAGTCGAGGATGTGGACGCCGGCCTGCTTCAGCTCGGGGAGCAGTTCCTCGTGCAGATGGCGGGTGGCTTCGCTCATGAGCTGGAAGGTCCGCTTGCGGATGGCCGCCAGCTGGGTGGCCGGGGTCAGCCCGTCCAGCGACAGGTCCACGACCCCCGACTGCTGCTGCATGCTCAGCCCGCCCGCGCGGACCATGAAGAATTCGTCGAGATTCGACCCCAGGATGGCCAGGAACTTGACGCGCTCCAGCAGGGGATTGGACGGGTCACGGGCCTCCTCGAGCACCCGCTGCTGGAACTCCAGAAGGCTCAGTTCGCGGTTCAGGAACAGATCCCTGGCGGTTGTCGGCTCGCCGGTCTCCAGCGTCATGTCCGGTCGCTCCGGGCTTGGGTGGATGGTACCGCGCCGGTTTGCAAGGGGCGGGCCAGTCGCGGCTCCGGCGCACCCGTGATTATCCTGTGCATCGCCCCCATCGCGAGGAGTCGTCATGTTAGCTCGAAACGCCGCTGCCGCCGCCCTCGCGGCCGCGCTGGTCCTCATCCCCGCAAGGAGTTCCGCCGTGACCGACGCCGCTGCCCCGCCGCGCACCGAGACCGCCACCCTCGCCGGCGGCTGCTTCTGGTGCCTCGAAGCCGTGTTCCAGGAACTGGCGGGCGTGACCCGCGTCGTGTCCGGCTACGCCGGCGGCGGTCCCGGCTCCGTGACCTACGAGGAGGTCTGCACCGGGACCACCGGCCACGCCGAGGCCGTGCAGGTGACCTTCGACCCGGCGGTCATCTCCTACGCCGAGCTGCTGGCCGCCTTCTTCACGATCCACGACCCCACGACCCTCGACCGCCAGGGCGCCGACGTGGGCCCCCAGTACCGCTCGGCGATCTTCGCCCACGACGCCGCGCAGCTCAGCACGGCCGAGCGAGTGAAGTCCGAAGTCGCCGCGGCCAAGCTCTACCCGCACCCGCCCGTGACGCGCATCGGATTGCTGGACGCCTTCATCCCCGCCGAGGCAGGCCACCAGGACTACTACGCCAACAACAGGTCGCAGTCCTACTGCCGCATCGTCATCGACCCGAAACTGAAAAAGTTCCGCGAACAGTACAAAGATCGTCTCAAGCATTGAGTCCGGTCCGGAGGATCGTCCCCTGCCGATCGCCTCGATGCTGATCGACTCGGATCTATTCATCCTTCCGTGACAGGGGTGTCTGGAAGGCCCCGGAGCCAGGATGGCGCAGGGGGCTGGAAGTCAAGCGCGCCGGGCACACGAGGTGCCCGGCGCGCGTCCCCTGTCACGGGAGGATGCATAGATCCGAGTCGCAACACATCGAGCGCATAAGCAGGGGACCATCCGCGGACCGGATTCAATGCTGGAGGCGGTCAGTCCAGACGCTTCGCGAGGGATTCGGGCAGGCCGGCTGCGAGAATCTTGGCCTGGGCGGCGCCCACGTCGTAGGTGACGCGCCGCAGGCGCACGGTGCCGGCGTCGATGTCGTAGAGGGCGTAGGAGGCGCGGGGGTCGTGGTCGCGGGGTTGGCCGACGCTGCCAACGTTCACGAGCCAGCGGTCGTCGTCGGCGATCGTGAACGATTCCCCCTGCCCCCTCTTCACGTTGCTGCCGTTTTCGCGCCAGCTGCCCGGCTGGTGGGAGTGGCCGATGAAGCAGAGGCGTCGCGACTGGTGAGCGAAGTTCGCCGCGGCCTCCCTGGCATCGTGCACGTAGTGCCAGCCGGCGGGGTCGTCGAGGGAGGCGTGGACGTAGACGGCGTCGGGCTCCTCGTGGAGCAGCGGCAGGCCGCCCAGCCAGGACCGGCGCTCGCCGTCGAGCTGGAGGCGGGTCCAGGTCATCGCGGTGAAGGCCATGTTGTTGATGCCCAGCAGGGCCCGGTCGCCGGCGGCCATCTCGTCGTGGTTGCCGCGGATGCAGGGCAGGCAGGGCAACGCGCGCACGAGGTCGATGCAGGCGACGGGGTCGGCGTTGTAGCCGACGACGTCGCCGAGACAGGCGAAGCGGCCGGCTCCTTCGCCGCGGGCGTCGGCCACGACGGCTTCGAGCGCTTCGAGGTTGGCGTGGATGTCGCTGAGGATCGCGATGATCATGCGTTGTCCGTTCGCTGTGCGTGGCGGCGCGGCGGGCGCCGCGGATGTCGAAGCCTTCCGGCAAGATACAGCCTGGCGACCGCCGCGCAATGACGAGGGGACAACCCGCTCAGTGGCGCCCCCAGGTCTTTTCGCCGGCGCGCACCGCCACCGGCAGCGTGTTGCCCTGCGGGGGCAGGGGGCAGGTCGCGTACGGGGTGAACGCGCAGGGAGGGTTGGTGGCCAGGTTGAAGTCCAGCACGACGGTCCCGTCGGGGCGCGGCGGGTCGGCCGACAGGAAGCGGCCGCCGCCGTAGGTCTCCCCGCCGCTGGTCGCGTCGGCGAAGACGATGAACAGCTCCTCGCCCGGCCCTCCGACCGGCGTGAGCCGGCATTCGCGGCCCTCCAGGGTGAACACCAGCGTGCCCGGGCTCGGCGACTCCTCGAGGTTGCCCAGCACGTCCGGCACCATCACGCCGCGCGGGGGGACGTGGGGCTCGAGCCGGGCCGTCACCCGCCAGCGCCCGCCCACCGGGAAGCGCTCGATGCCCGTGAAGCCGCGCCGGACCTCGCTCTCGCGATCCTTCACCCTCAGGAAGCCGCGGCCGCCGCGCACGATGACGTGGAAGAGCAGCGAGCCCGAGCGCAGCACGGTCGGCGGGCCCGGGATGTCCGGCGCCATGGCGACGCTCGTCACCGCGAGGGTGTCGCCGCCGACGATCCGCCGGACGTCGGCGCCGGCCGCGGCCTCGAAGGAGTACCCCGTCGCATCCGCGGTCACGACGCCGAGCCGCGCCGGCGCCGCCGTGGGCAGCCGCGCGCCGGCGTCCGCGGCCGAGCCCACCGTGTTGGCGCCGTCGCGCAGGGGGTGCAGGCCGACGAGGGTCAGCCAGCCCGTCTCGTCACGCAGGCGCTCGATGCGCGCGGCGTGCCGGGCCTCGACTTCGGCGAGGTGCGCGGGATCGGCCGGCGCCTCGTGCGGGCCGCAGCCTCCCGCCGCCGATGCCGATATCAGGATCGCCGCCGCCAGTGCGGTCTTGGTCGACATCGCCGTCTCGTTTCGGTTCAGAAGCGGAAGTTCACGCCGGCCTCGACGTGGAGCAGGTCGGTCTCCGACTCCGAAGGAGAGAAGACCGGCCGGTCGCCGACGATTTCGATGCCGCCCTCTGTCAGGTAGCGGGCTTCGCCGCCGGACAGCCACAGGGCCTTGAGGTCCAGCTCGAGCCCCCACGGATGCTTGTCGGCGGGCCGGGGCGACCGCAGGCCGATCAGCAGGCCGGCGCCGCCGCCGTAGACCAGGGCGAAGTCGTCGTAGTTCACTTCCTTGCCGACCTCGTCGTCGTCCCAGAAGTCCTGGTCCTCGAGCTTCGACTCCGTCCAGAGGTACTGGCCGCCGAAGCGGCCCTCGAGGTAGGGGCGCACGGGGCCGCGCGGCGCCCGCAGCTGCATCAGCAGGTGGAAGGCGGCCAGGTTGTTGGTCGTGGTCAGGTCGACGTCCTCGACCAGGGGCAGCTCGATGACGCGCGTCTCGCTGCCGTAGATCATGAAGCCCAGGCCGGCGCCCACCGCGAAGGCCGGCGCGGGGCTCCAGGCGTAGTGGCCCACCAGGCCGAAGCCGGGATCCTCCAGGTTGTCGGCGAAGTCGCCCTTGGGGACGCCCACGTCGAAGCGGGCGCCCGCCTCGTGGCCGGCCAGGGCGCAACAGGGTATGGCGATCAGTGTCAGGAACAGCAGAAGGGGTCGCATGTCGATCTCCAGAGCTCGGGTTGTGGGGCGTCGGAGCGGGAACGTTGCGCGCTATCGACGCAGCCGGCAAGCCGAGGTTGCACCGGCCGGCGTTACAGCCATTTGCGCCGGCGGAAGAAGTTGAGCATGACGCCGCCGACGATCAGCGAAATCGCCCAGAACGTCGGGTAGCTCCACTTCCAGGCCAGCTCCGGGAAATACTGGAAGTTCATGCCGTAGACGCCCGCCAGGAAGGTGACCGGGATGAAGATCGTGCCGATGATCGTCAGCACCTTCATGACCTCGTTCGTCTTGTTGCTGATGCTCGAGAGGTACAGGTCCTGCAGGCCCGACAGCATGTCGCGGAACGACTCGACCACGTCGATGACCTGGATCGCGTGGTCGTAGACGTCGCGGATGAAGACCCGGGTCTCGGTCCGCAGCAGTCCCGACTCCGTGCGTTCCAGGCCCGCGAGGACCTCGCGCAGCGGCCACACGCTCTTGCGCAGCAGGATCATCTCGCGCTTCAGTTCGTGGACGGCCCTCTGCTGCTCCGACTGGGGGTCCTCGACGAGCTGGGTCTCCAGCTCCTCGATCTCCTCGCCCAGCTGCTCGAGGATCACGAAGTAGTTGTCGACCACCGCGTCCAGCAGGGCGTAGGCCAGGTAGTCCGGCCCGTGACCGCGGATGCGTCCCTTGCCGCTGCGGAGCCGCTCGCGCACGGGGTCGAAGACGTCGCCCCAGCTTTCCTGGAGCGAGAACACGTAGCGCTCGCCCAGCAGCAGGCTGACCTGGTCGCTGCCCAGCTCCCGCCGCTCGGCGTCGTAGCTCAGCATCCGCACCACGATGTAGAGATAGTCGCCGTAGTCCTCCAGCTTCGGCCGCTGGTGGGTGTTGACGACGTCCTCGAGGACCAGCGGGTGGAAGCCGAAGTGGGCCCCGAGGCCCTGCAGCAGCGCGGTGTCGTGCAGCCCGTCGATGTCGATCCAGGTGACGGTATCGCTGTCGCGGTGGGGGAGCAGCTCGGCGAGGGTGGTGGGCGTCGATTCCTGGCAGCTCCCGGGGCCGTAGTCGAAGACCGAGATCTCGACGTTCTCGACCTTGTGCTTCCCGACGTACTCGACGGTGCCGGGGGACTGCGCGGTCTTCGTCAGGCGCCGCTGGGTGAGACGGGACATGGCATGCCTTTCGCCGGCGTCCGCGGGGACGCGCTCGTCGTATGGTCCATGGTCGGGGTCAGCTTATCACGGCGACGGCTACCGGCAAGCGCGCAAGACGCGAGGCGCCGCGGGCGGGCGGGAAACGGCGAGGGCCGGACCCGCGACGGGTCCGGCCCTCTCGTGGAACATTCGACGTGCTACGGGTTGGGCAGCACCTCGAGGACCTGCCACGGGTAGCTGGAGGCCACCACCAGCAGCAGACGGAAGGACTCGCCCGTTCCGGCCAGCGAGCCGCCCGCCACCGCGAAGGCGCGCAGGCCGGCCGTCGGGGCGAGGCCGAAGGTGGCCGCGGGCGTGCCTGTGCCCGTGGCGGCGACGCCGATGGTGAAGGCCGCGGCCGGCAGGGCCGTGCCCGCCGGCGCCGAGGCCTCGCCGAACGCCAGGTCGGTATAGGCGCCGACCGGTGTCAGCGTCGCGCCGTTCCAGACGCCCACGTCGACGGCCGGCGCGTCGGGCGAGGCGTGAACCACGCGGACCAGCGGGTCAGCTGCGTTGCCGAAGGCGTCGGCGTAGGCCAGCAGGGTGAACTCGAGCCCCTCGGCGGCGACGAAGCCCGACGCGACGGCCAGGTAGCGCTCGCCGGCCACGAGGGTCGGCGTCGCGACGGTGGCCGCCAGGGCGCCGCCGGCCGCGACCTTGACGTCCAGGGAATAGGACGCCGGGGGCACCTGGACCGGGGGAGAGAGTTCGCCGAAGGACAGACCGTCCACCAGCTCGGTTTCGGTGCCCCCGACGAAGACGTCGACGGCCGGAGCGTCCGGCGAGGCGTGCAGCACGAACACGACCGGGTTCTGGCGGATCAGGCCGACCGTGCCCGCCGGGCCGACGGCCAGCAGGCCGAACCCGTCCTGGGCGCGGGGGGAAGAGCCGAGCAGGCCGGTGGCGATCAGGAAGATCTCGGCCTGGGGCAGCGCCGGGGTCGTGAAGGCGGTCACGCGGGCCAGGGGGGAACCCGCCCAGATGCCGACCGCGAGCGGCGATCCCGCCGGCAGCGCGACACCCGCCGGACCAGTCTCCGCGAAGCGCGCGAAACCGGTGATCTCGGGGGTGCCGTCGTTGCCGACGTCGATCGCCACGGCGGGAGCGTCGGCTGCGCCGTGCACGATGCGCACGGCCGCCTGCCCCGCGCCGGGCGCGGTGAAGTCCTCCACGAGCGGCAGCACGCGGAAGGCGTCGGCCCCCGCAGTGCTGCCCAGCAGCCCGACGGCCACGGCCGTGATGACCGCGTCCGCGGGCACCGTCAGTTCACCCGTCTCGTAGGCGGGCTCGGAAGTGGGCGCCGCGCCCGCGGCCCGCAGTTGGATGTTGTAGGTGCCCGGATCGAGGTCCAGGTAGGCGCTGGTCTCGGTGTAGCCGAGGCCGGCGATCAGGGGCGTCGCGATGCCCTCGGCGTAGACGTCCACCTCGGGGGCGTCCGGCGAGGCGTGCACGACCCGCAGCTTGGCGCCGTCGCCCAGCCCGGGATCGGCCGGATTGTCGTCGTCGCTGCAGCCGATCAGGCCCAGGCCCATCGTCAGGGCGGCCATCACCGCCAGCAGGGTCTTGATGCTCTTGTCGTTCATCATGGTTCTCTCCCTCGAATGGGGCGCCGCGCGGGCGCCGGTTGGTTTCTTAGTTCTTGGGCAGCAGGACGGTGTCGATCACGTGGATGACGCCGTTGCTGGCCCTCACATCGGCCTTGACCACGCGGGAGCCGTTGATCCGGACACCCTCGGTCGCGTCGACGGACACCTTCGCTCCGTTGACCGTCGCGGCCTCGGTGAGCTTCACCACGTCGGCGGCCATGACCTCGCCGGACACGACGTGGTACAGCAGGATGCTCTTGAGGGCCGCGGGATCGGCCAGCAGCGACTCGACCGTGCCGGCCGGCAGCTTGGCGAAGGCCTCGTCCGTCGGCGCGAAGACCGTGAACGGGCCCTTGCCGTTCAGGACGTCCTCGAGGTCGGCGGCCTTCACGGCCGCGACCAGCGTGGTGAAGCCGGCCTGCTCGGCGGTCTTGAAGATCGTCGTGGTCGCGGTGGCGGACGCGTGGGTCGCCTTGGCCCCGCTCCCGCAGGAATCCGCCAGGACCGGCGTCGCCGAAGCGGCGATGATCGTGCCCAGGGCGATGGTCGTCAGAAGGTTGCGGTGCTTCATATCGGTCTCTCCCTTGTGGTGAACTTGTTGTTCGCGATCCGGGCGGCGCTCCCCGCCCGTGAGAACAGTGTAGGATTGTGTATCGAAATTGTCAAGTATATTTCTACACAAAATATATACAAATATGCGCAGGGGGAGGCGGAGACGGGGGAAGAGGCTCCCGCCAGCGCCGGTCGCTTGTCTTAACTATCTTTTTTATAAGGAGTTGATGGCTTGATCGAAGGACGCCGGATCCCGGATCAACTGCGCGCCCAGCTCCGCGAGGAGTGGGCCGTGGCTGGCTGCGGCCTGCCCGCTCACCATCAGCAACGTGTCCGGCTCCAGGAGCCGTCGCAGCTGGCGGAGTTCCGTCTCGATGTTCGGATCGGCGGCGGGGTAGACCAGGCTCAGCAGGACGGCGCGCGCCCGGCGGCTGGCGGCGGCGCCGGCTATCTCCTCGGCCGGCAGGCTGGCCCCCAGATAGAGCACGTCCCAGCCGGCCTCCAGGGCGTGGGAGGCGGCCATCAGGGCGCCCAGTTCGTGCCACTGCCCGACGGGCGTGGCGACGATCAGGGTGGGGGCGGCGGCCGGGATCGGGTGGCGGGCGTTCATCGTGGTCAGGAAGCTGCGCACGATGGCGGAGGCCATGTGCTCGTGGGCCACGCGCAGCTCGCCGCAGCGCCAGAGTTCGCCGATGCGCACCATGAGTGGCACGATCAGGTCGCGGCGCAGGGCCGGCTTGCTCATCGCCACCGCGGCCCGCTCGAGCAGGTGCTCGAGCGCGGCGTGGTCCAGGGTCCGGACGGCGTCGATCGCCCGGTCGAGCAGATCGCCGGCGCCGTCCAGCGCGGCGGGGCCCGTCGTCGGCCGCGGCGGCGGTTCCGGAGCGTCGGCGGCCAGGGCCCGCAGGTCGGGGATCGGGAGGTGCGCCACGTCACCGATGCGGTGTTCGGCGTCGGTCAGCTGGCGCAGCAGCAGCAATTTCTCGATGTCGGCGTCGGAGTACAGGCGGCGTCCGGTCGCGGTCCGGCCCGGCGTGATCACCCCGTAGCGCCGCTCCCACGCGCGCAGCAGGAGCTGGTTGACCCCGGTGCGGCGCGAGACCACGGCGATGGAGTGGCGCGGGGTTTCCGGCCCGTGCTGGCTGTTCGTGCTGGTCATTGCGGCTCCCTGGAACTGGACACCTGTATCGGTCCGACTCATCCGGGATCAAGATGGGCGCGTGTCTCGATTTTGTCCAGCCTTTGTCGACAAATGCCTGGCAGACAGTTGGAACCGGGTGAGCGATATTCCGTACGGACTCACCCGCCTTCACCCGAGATGCGAGGAGTTGTCGCGATGCGCTTTCTCATGCCCCTGCTGTTGGTCCTGGCGAGCGCCGCGGTCGCGGCCGACGCGGACCTGCCCGAGATCCCCTTCGAGAAGTACGTCCTGGACAACGGGCTCGAGGTGATCCTGCACGAGGACCACACGATCCCTTCGGTGTCGGTCAACGTCTGGTACCACGTGGGTTCGAAGAACGAGAAGCCCGGCCGCACCGGCTTCGCGCACCTCTTCGAGCACATGATGTTCCAGGGGTCCCAGCATCACGACGACGACTACTTCGCGCCGCTGCAGCGCGTCGGCGGCCAGGTGAACGGCTCGACCAACGTCGACCGCACCAACTACTGGGAGAACGTGCCGAGCGAGCAGCTGGAGCTGGCCCTGTGGCTCGAGTCCGACCGCATGGGCTTCCTGGTGCCGGCCATGACCGAGGAACGCCTCGCCAACCAGAAGGGCGTCGTCCAGAACGAGAAGCGCGAGGGCGAGAACGAGCCCTACGCCGTGGCCGAGGAGCTGATGGCCAAGCTGCTCTTCCCGCCCGAGCATCCCTACAGCCACACCGTCATCGGCAGCATGGACGACCTGTCCGCGGCCACGAAGCAGGACGTCGCGGACTTCTTCGCGCTCTACTACACGCCCAACAACGCCAGCCTGTGCGTGGCGGGCGACTTCGACCCGGCCGAGGCGAAGGCGCTCATCGCC
Organism: Candidatus Latescibacterota bacterium; assembly: GCA_030658975.1. GTDB lineage: Bacteria > Krumholzibacteriota > Krumholzibacteriia > LZORAL124-64-63 > LZORAL124-64-63 > PNOJ01. The sequence continues at coordinate 16,890 of JAUSBL010000055.1, read as the reverse complement.
AAGTACTTCGGCACGATCCCCCCGGGGCGGCCCGTGCAGCGGATCCGCCAGTGGGTGCCCGCGCTCGAGGGCGAGCGCCGGGCGACGGCCGAGGACGACGTCGAACTCCCGCGTCTGATCATGGCGTGGCACACGCCGGCCCTGTACGCGCCCGGCGACGCCGAACTGGGCCTGCTGGCCTCGGTGCTGACCGGCGGCAAGACCTCGCGCCTCTACCAGGCGCTGGTCTACGAGCAGCAGATCGCCCAGGACGTTTCGGCGTGGCAGGGCTCCCGCGAGATCGGCAGCGTCTTCGAGGTGGAGGCCACGGCCAAACCGGGCGTGGACCTCGCGCGGCTGGAGGAGGCCGTCGACGCGGAGCTGCGGCGCCTGTGCGAGAAGGGCGTCGCGCCCGAGGAGCTGGCCCGCGCCCGGACCGGCTACGAAGTCCGCTTCATCCGCCGCCTGGAGAGCGTGGGCGGCTTCGGCGGGCGCGCCGACCTGCTCAACGGCTACAACGTGCGCACCGGCGACCCCGGGTACCTAGCGCAGGACCTCGGCCGCTACCGCGCCGCCACGCCCGCGGGCGTGACGGACGCCGCGCGCCGGTACCTGGACCTCGGGCGGCGGGCCGTGCTGCACATCGTGCCGCACGGCAAGCCCGCGGCGTCGGACCTCGCGGTCGAACGCGCGACGATGCCCGCGGCCGGGCGCGAGCGCGTCTTCTCGCCGCCGCCGATCCTCACGGCGGACCTGCCGGACGGGCTGAAGCTCTACCTCGTCGAGAAGCACGAGCTGCCGCTGGTGCAGGTCAACCTCGTGGTGCGCTGCGGCTGGGGCGCGGATCCGGCCGGACGGCCGGGCACGGCGGCGATGGCCGCCGACATGCTCGACGAGGGCACGCGCGGCCGCGACGCGCTGGCCATCTCGGACCTCGCGCGCGACCTCGGCGCCCAGCTCGGCTCGTACAGCAGCTTCGACGGCTCCTACGTCAGCCTCGGCGTCCTGAAGCGGAACCTCGACGCGGGGCTCGCGCTGATGGGCGACGTCGTGATGCGCCCCTCGTTCCCCGCGGCCGAGCTGGAGCGCATCCGCAGCCAGTACCTCGGGCGCATCCGCCAGGAATCCGTCGAGCCCGAACAGACCGCCTACACCGTCTTCCAGAAGCTGATGTTCGGCGAGGGCCACCCCTACGCCCAGCCGTTCAGCGGCACGGGCACCAAGGCGTCGGTGACGGCGATCACGCGCGAGGACCTCGTGCGCATCCACGAGACGTACTACCGCCCCGGGAACGCCGCCGTGGTCGTCGTCGGCGACATCACGCTGGACGAGGCCGTGGCGTCCGTCTCCCGCGCGCTGCGCGGCTGGGAGTCGAAACCGGCGCCCGCCGTGGTCGTGCCTCCCGCCAGGCCGCGGACCGGCGCGCGCGTCTGCCTCGTCGACCGTCCCGGCGCCCAGCAGAGCGTGATCCTGCTCGGCCAGCCCGGCCTGGACCGCCGCGACCCCGACGTGCTGGCGCTGAACGTGCTCAACACGCCGCTCGGCGGCCAGTTCATGTCGCGCATCAACATGAATCTGCGCGAGGACAAGGGCTACACCTACGGCGCCCGCACCACGAGCATGACCATGGCCGGCGGGGGCGTGTTCCTGGCCAACGCCCCGGTCCAGACGCAGTACACGAAGGAGTCGGTGGTCGAGCTGCTGAAGGAGCTGCGGGACGTGCGCGGCGCGCGCCCGCTGGCCGACGCCGAGCTGGCGGCCGGCAAGAACCAGCTGATCAAGTCCTTCCCCCAGCGTTTCCAGACGATCCAGGGGATCGCCGGCCAGCTGGGCGAGCTGGTGCTGTACGGCCTGCCGCTCGACGACTGGACGACCTACCGTGCTCGCGTGGAGGCGGTCGACTCGGCGGAGGCCGCGCGCATGGCCCGCGAGCACATCGATCCCGACGCGATGCGGCTGGTGATCGTGGGGGACCGCGCGGTGATCGAGCCGGGGCTGCGCGAACTGGGCCTCGGCGACATCGAGGTGGTGGACGCGGAGGTCGACTGACCCCTGATCCGCGCCCACGCACGGCGGCGCCCCGTCCTTCCGGACGGGGCGCCGTTCGTTCGCGCCGCGGGGCCGCCCGGGCTCAGAGCGGTTTCACCGGGATGCAGACCTCGAACACGAGGCGGCCCGTCGCGGGGTCCGGTTCGCCGTAGCAGCGCTCGAGGCAGGGACGCTCGTCGCACTGCCAGCCGCTGCCCGGCAGCCAGCGGGCGAAGATGTCCGTCCAGGCCGGACCGAAGTCGGCGACGGTGCCGTCGACCCGCGAGACGGCGTAGCGCCCGCCCGGCAGTACGGCCGTGTTGACCCCGCCGTCGGGTTCGAGGCCCTCGGGCAGCGGGACGCAGGCGTCGTAGCGGCAGCGGTCGGGCGGCGTCACCTCGGGGCTGTCGTGGCAGATGCTGATCGTGGGCTCGTCCGGCCGCAGCAGGCCGCGCGGTCCCGCCCAGCGGCACATCCGCTCCCACAGCGCCTGCTCCATGGTGCCGTAGCGGCCGGTCGCCCTCATGTAGGCCACGCGCTGCCGGGGCAGGTCCCTGATCGTCACGTCCATCGTCGGGCTCCTTGGTTCGGGTTCGGGGAACACGAACCCAGGATGCGCCACCGCAGGCGAGGTTGCTTGGCCGTCCTTGCGGTCGGTTTGACCGTGCTTGCGCATCTCGTCGCGGGTCCGGCGGCGCCAGGCGCTCGGGGTCTCGCCGAACCGTTGGCGGAACTCCCGCGAGAAGACGGCGTGGCTGGAGAAGCCGCAGGCCAGCGCCACGCCGAGTACGGAGGAGTCCGGGTTGTGGGTCAGGGTGTTGGCGGCCGCTTCCAGGCGCATTCGCTTCACGCAGGCGCCGAGGGTCTCGCCCGTCAGGGCCGTGAAGATCCGGTGGAAGTGGAAGGGCGAGAAGCAGGCCACCGCGGCGAGCGTCTCGAGGTCGAGGCGTTCGTCGAGATGGGCGGCGATGTGATCGTGGACCGCGTTGATGCGCCGCGCATACTCGCGCCGCGACGCCGACGTGATCCGGTCCTGCGGTTCCGGCATGGCGCCTCCCGGGCTGTGACCGGCGCAGGATAACCCGCCGGCCCCGGGACCGGAAACGAAATGCGGAAGTTCCGGTGAGGCACCGCCCCCGAACAGGAGATGACGGTTGGCTGGGGATGACCTTATCATGACGGTGCAAACAGATCCGGCCGGAACGGCCGCTCCCGGTGCGAGGAGACTCCGATGAGATCGCCCCTGGTTTTGTCGTGTTGGCTGGCCTTCCTGCCGATCGCTGCCGCCGCGATCGCGGCTCCTGCTGCCGATCCCGCCCCTCGCGCCGTGGCCGCCGATCCCGCGCTCCTGCTGCGCCTCGGCGCTGAGGCGACCGCCCGGTCGGCCGGCCCCGCCCTGCCGGAGGCCGAGTTGTACCGGGAATCCCGTGACGCCCGCAAATCGGGCCGCGACGTCCGGACGACCGGCACCGGCTCCTGCCTGGTGGTGCTCGTCGGCTGGACCGACCATCCCGCCGATGTGACGGCGCATCCGAACGCGGCCTACCAGCAGATGCTGTTCAGTGTCGGGATCCATCCCACCGGTAGCCTGAACGACTTCTACCTCGAGAACAGCCACGGCCTCTACCAGGTTCAGGGACTGGTCTCGGGCTGGCACGTCGCTGCGGATCCCTACGCGAACATCGACCCCACCAATTACCTCCAGGTGCGCTCGATGATCGCGGCGGTGATGACCCAGCTCGACCCGGTCATCGACTACTCGCAGTTCGACAACGACGGACCCGACGGCGTGCCGCACTCGTACGACGACGACGGCCTCGTCGACGCCCTCTTCTTCGTGCACGCCGGACCGGGCCGCGAACAGACCGGCAGCGACGACGACATCTGGTCGCACGCCTGGTCCTTCAACACGCCCCTGGCGACGGCCGACGGCGTGGCGCTGAAGCGCTACACGGTCGAGCCGGAAGAGACGATGGACGGTGCGCAGATCACCATGGGCGTCTTCGCCCACGAATACGGGCACGTGCTGGGGCTGCCCGACCTCTACGACAGCGACTACAGCAGCAGCGGCGTCGGCGAGTGGTGCCTGATGGGCAGCGGCTCCTGGGGGCGCCGCCCCGGCGATCCTGCCGGCAGCAGCCCCACGCACATGTCCGCCTGGTGCAAGGCCCAACTGGGCTGGGTGTCCCCGGTGGCGGTCACGGCCGGATCGTTCGGCGTGAACGTGCCGCCGGCCGAGATCTCCCCGACGGCCTACCGCGTCTTCCGCGACGGCGTCGAGACCGGGGACGAGTACTTCCTGGTCGAGAACCGCCAGCCCCTGGGCTTCGACGCCGCGCTCACCCGGCGGCAGGTGGACTTCGGCCTGCCCCCGGCCTCCGGACTTGTCGTCTACCACGTCAACGAAGCGGTCTCCGGCAACGCCGACGAGAAGCACCGCCTGGTGGACGTGGTCGAGGCGAGCCCCTGGTTCCGGGGGCCCGGCGACTGGTTCGAGCACCTGGACGGCCCCCGCGACTACGCCCAGCAGCTGCGGATGGACAACTTCAACCGCGGCGACAACGGCGACGCCTGGCCGGGCTGGTCGGCCGTGAACGCCGACACGACGGACTGGAACGGCCCGCGCGACCGCAACCGCTTCGCCGACGACACGATCCCGCCGGCATCCGACATCTACTGCGACCCGACCGGCGTCGCCCTGGAGAACATCGCGCTGTCGGGACAGGACGTGACGCTCGACTTCGTGCTGTCGGCGAAGCGGGCGCCGCGGGTCGAAGCCGGCAAGTCGCTGACCTGGGACTTCGAAAGCGACACCGACGGCTGGCTGTTCTGCCACAGCTTCGCCCATCGCGACGAATCCATGGCGGGATCCTGCTCGGGGGACGGCGGTCTCTGGTTCGGCATCGACGACCCCGAGTTCGAGTGCGGCCCCGGCTACGGCAACAACTGGTACGACTTCGCCTGGACGACGGCGGGCGTCTCCGCAGAGACCACGATCACGCTGCGGCACCGCTACGACATCGAGCCCGACTACGACTTCGCCTACGTCGAGGGCCGCTGCGCGGGCGATCCCGGCGCGCCCTGGATGCAGATCGCCGCCCTGACCGGCGCGAGTTCCTGCGTCACCGACACCTGGGAGATCCCGCCGGCCCTGATCGGCGCCTGCGACAACGACTACGGCTTCGCGGTGCTGGACCTGCGGCTGCGCCTCGCCACCGACGGCGGCTGGTCGGCCGAAGACGGCAACTTCTGCGGCTTCGGCTGGTGGGTGGACGAAGTGATCCTCGACGGCGAGTACGCGACCGGGGCCGGGGAGACGCCGGGCGCCGGTCTTGCGCAGCTGCTGCCGGCGTCGCCGAACCCGTTCAACCCCGCGACCGTGCTGAGGTACTGCGTGCCGGCCGGAGCCCGCGAGGTCCGCCTCGCCGTGTTCGACCAGAGGGGGCGCCGGGTGCGCACCCTGGACGCGCAGACCGCGGCGGGCTGGCACGAGAGTGTCTGGGACGGGCGCGACGACGAGGGGCGCGCCCGGCCCAGCGGCGTGTATTTCGCGCGGTATTCGGCGGACTCGGTGTTCTTTGTGGAGAAGCTGGCGTTGCTCAAATGAACAATTTCCCAATGCGGGGGCATCGATGTCCAGGAGCGTGATCCTCATCGCCGGCGAAGCGCTCGGCAGCGGCGACGACGAGCTGGGCGAAGCTCTGCTGCTGTCGGCGTTGCGGAGCCTGCCGCAGGCCGCGGGCGGCCCGCCGTCCCACCTGCTGTTCATGAACGCCGGCGTGAAGCTGTGCTGCGAGGGGTCGGGGTGCCTGCCGGAGCTGCGGGCGCTCCGGGACGCCGGCGCGGAGTTGCTCTGCTGCGGCACCTGCCTCGACTGGTTCGGACTGAGGGAGAAGATCGACGTCGGCCGGGTCTCGAACATGGTCGAGATCCTCGGCGTGCAGAATGAAGCCGCGCGGGTGATCCGCCTCTAGCGGTCCGCGCGGCCTATTCGGGCAGCACGACGATGTCGTGCGAGTCCGTCGACGTGCCGGTTCCGGCGGAAACCCGCGCCGAGACGGTGATCGTCGTGGTGTCGTCCACCGCGGGCGCGGTCCAGGCGAACGTCCACGTCGCGAGCCCGCTCGCCGCCAGCCAGCCCGTCCCCGCATCCACCTCGACCAGATCCAGCGGCGCGCCGCAGGTGCCGGCGACGGCCGTGCCGGCGATCGTCGCGGCCTCGCCGCCGGTCACGGTGTCCGGCGCGGCGATCGTCACGCCCAGCGCCTCGGGCGGCAGCCACTGGAACGAGCCGCTCACGGGATCGGCGGTGATCCAGTCGTTGCGGTACTGGGCGAAAATGGTCTTGGCCGGGTCGCCCGTGCAGGCGCTGTGGGCGAAGGTCGTCTGCGCGGCGTAGGGCTGCCAGGACGCGGCCCCCAGTGCGGGGAGCGTCTCGGCGAAGCGCATGTGGGTCGCGCGTGCGTCGCACGCGAGGGGGACCAGCAGGGCGCTGGTGGCCGCCGCGCCCCCGTTGACCGTCAGCGTCAGGGGCTGCAGGTCGTCGGGCGCCGCCGCGACGCTGTCGATCACCGTGAAGCCGAAGTCGCAGGCGAACTCGCCAAAGATGAGCTGGGAGTCGAGCTGTTCGCCCAGAAGGTGGTCTTCGTGCGTGTGGGCTCCCGGCAGCCAGGTCGCCGCCGCCAGCGAGGCGCGGTCGGGGGCGAAGCGCATCTGTGTCACGCCGGGACCGATGATCCGCAGCGCGGGCGTGCGGTCGGCGAGCGTGGCCGGGTTGCCCTCGAGCTTGAGGTCCGGCGCGAAGCGGACCCTGATCGAATCGTGGAACACGGCCCCGGCGATGCCGGCCGCGTAGACGCGCACGTAGACGTGCTTCACGACGTTGGAGGCGGGCGCCGGTCCGAGGTCCCAGGGCAGGGCGGCCGCCCCCTCTTCGTCGAAGATGGCGGTGACGGCGGTGGCGAAGCTCGGCAGGGAGTCCAGGACGGCGCTGTCGCCGAGCGCGACTTCGAGCGTCAGGGCGAGGTGGCGCGTGGCGGACGTGGACGTGTCGGCGAGCGTCAGGCGGGGCGGGGCCAGGACGCGGGCCGCCGCCACGCCGGAGATCAGCGTGCTGTTGCCCAGGCCGTCGGTGGCGCGGACCTTGTAGAAGTTGGGCAGGTTGGGCGCGAAATCGCGGTCGATGTACGAGACCGTCGGATGATCGACGGAGCCGATGACGTCGTAGGGCCCGCCTTCGCTGCCGGAGCGCAGGATCTCGTAACCCGCCACGCCGGGCAGGTCGAGCGCGGTCCAGGTCAGCGTGACGCCGCCGGCCAGGAAGAACGCCGTGACGTTGAAGGGGTCGCCGTGCGTCCCGTCGGGATCCAGCGGGTTGTCGAAGCCCGGCGGGTCGGGGACCTGGGTGCAGCCCAGGGCCAGGGCGATCGCGGCCAGCAGGGCGATCAGCAGCAGGCGCGGGCGCAGGCGATCGGTCATCGTCGGTCCTTTCGTCACCACCGCAGGCTCCAACCCACGTGGAATCCGGTCGCGGATGCCGCCCCGGCGCCGGTCGCGAACTCCGGCGGCGGCGCGGGCGCCGGGCCGGCCCCGGCCTCGAGCGACGGGAAGCGCAGCCAGGCGTCGAGCACGCTGATGACGACGGCCCCGACGGCGACGGCCGCGGCGGTGTCGCGCAGCTTGCCTGCGTCGTCGGCGGCGGTCCACGCCTCGTCGGCCTGGGCATGATAGAACGCGATGTCGCCGGGCAGCAGCGCGTCGCGGTAATTCGCCATGGCGAGTTCGTAATCGTCGCGATGGTTCTGCACGGCCAGCTCCCCTGCCAGGGCCGTCAGCAGTCCGCCGACTTCCGCGGCGGTCAGGGCCCAGCCCAGCACGGGCCGGCCCTCGTAGCGCTGGCCCAGCCCGGCCAGCACCAGGCTGTAGGCAACGGCGTCGCGGCGGCTCATGGGCTGCAGGCGCAGGTGCTGGCGGACCACCGCGTCCTGCTCATCGATCCGCACCTCGACGTCCAGGGGCAGCATCCCCCGCATCGTCGCCGAAAGCGTGTGCGTGCCCGGGGCCAGCTCCAGGGCCTCCAGCGGCAGCGCGCCGAGCGGGCGGCCGTCGAGCAGGATCCCGGCGCCGGGAGTGCCGGTCAGCAGCAGGGTGGCGCCGGCGGACGGACCGGCCAGCAGCAGCGCCAGCGCGGCCGGCGCGAGGACACGACGAAGGACTGGGATCATGGCTGACGCTCGCCTTCGGTGGTGCGCGACGGCTCCGGGAATCGCCTGCGGAAAGGGACCTCAACGTCCCGCCCGCGTCACGGGTTCCCAGTATAGAGAACGCCCCCGGGCGCGGAAAGGGCTTTGTCCGCGCCCGGGGGCAGTTCGTGCCACGACCATAGCCCGGCCCTCCGAAGAGATCAATGATTTGCCGTCAGTCGCGGTGGTAGGGATGGCCGCGCAGGATGGCCAGGCCGCGGTAGATCTGCTCCAGGAGCAGGAAGCGGGCGGTTTCGTGGGTGAAGGTCAGCGGTGACAGGGACAGGATGCGGTCGGCGCGCGCACGGGCCGCCGGGCCCAGGCCGTCCGGTCCGCCGATCAGGAAGGTGAGCGACCCGTGCGCGCCGAGCAGGGCGGACAGCTCGTGCGAGGTGGCGGTCGCGCCGCGTTCGTCCAGGGCGATGGTCAGGCCGTGGCCCGAGGGGGGGCCGAGGCGCGCCAGCATGGCCGCGGCTTCGCGTTCGGGACCCTGGTCCTTCAGTTCGACGATCTCGAGGTCGGACCAGGGACGGATCCGCTGCGCGAAATCCGCCGCGAGTCCGGCCAGCCGCGCGTCCTTGAGCTTGCCGACGGCCAGGATGCGGATCACGGCGACGTTCCCGTGAGCCGGCGCTGCGTCTCGGCGGCCAGACGCGGGTCCAGGCGCTGGAGCGCCGCGAGGTGGCGGCGCGCGCCATCGGCGTCGCCGCGGGCGGCGAGTGTCTCGCAGAGGCCAGCCAGCGCGAGGGCGTAGTCCGGGCGCAATTCGAGCGCGCGTCGGTAGTGGGTCTCGGCCAGCCCGAGCTCGCCGCGGTGTGCGGCGATCACGGCGAAGTTGCAGTGGGCCTCGGGGCGCCGGGGATCGGCGGCCACGGCGCGCCGCAGCAGGTCGTACGACGCGTCGAGGTTGCCGGCGGCGCCTTCGGCCACGCCGAGCGCGCGCAGCGACGGTTCGTGGGTCGGCGCCAGGGCGACCGCCCGGCGGTAGGCGGCCAGCGAACCGGCCCGGTCGCCGGCGAGGTGCAGGGCGGCGCCGAGGTCGTGCTGCACGACGTACTCGCCGGGGGAGCGGCGCGCCATGTCGTCGAACAGCGTGACGTTGTCCTTCCAGACCGGGACGCGCGTCAGCGTCGCGGTGGTCAGAAGCGCCACGACGACCGCCGCCGTCACCGTCGCGGCGCGGCGACGGCCGGCGTCCGCCGCCCTCGCGAACAGTGCGCCCGCGACCAGGCACCAGCCGAACGACGGCAGGTAGAGGAAGCGCTCCGCGAAGGGCGCCCCCTGCAGGGGCGCGAACCCCAGCACCGGCAGCAGGAAGATGAACGTCCAGGCCAGGCCGGCCGCGCCGCCGCGGCGCGCGAGCGCCACGACGCCGACCGCCGTGACCGCCGCCGCCCAGGTCAGGACGCCCGGAGCGAGGTGTTGCACGGACCAGTAGGCGTTCAGGGGCCAGGGGACCAGCAGCAGCCGCAGGTACCAGGCCGCGAGCGCGGGCAGGTGACCCAGGCGCGTGGTGAGATCGGCGCCGAGGCGGCTGCCGGCCGTCGCCGCGCCCTCGCCGAAGCCCACCCCGGCAACGCCGACGCGCAGCGCCGCGGCGACGGCCATCGTCACGACGGCCACGCCCAGCCAGCCGGCCTGGCGACGCCACCAGGGGCGCGGGTCGCGCGCGTCCTGCGGGAGCAGGGCCGAGATCACGAGCAGCGCCGCGGGCAGCAGGTAGGCGGATTCTTTGGCGAACAGCGACAGCAGGAACAGCAGCAGCGCCGCCGGCCCGGCACGGCGCGCGCCGCGCCGCCACCACGTCCAGGCCAGAGCCGCGGCGAGTCCGAGCACCGTGACCCAGAGGTCGGTGCGGCCCGACACGAAGGCCACCGACTCCACGTGCGCGGGGTGGACCGCGAAGACCAGGGCGCCGGCCAGGGCGGCCGCGTCGTTGCGCAGCCACGCGCGCAGCAGCAGGAGCGTCAGCACGGACGCGGCGAGGTGCAGCAGCACGTTGGTCAGGTGGAACACGAAGACCGCGCCGCCGCCGAGCAGATCGTCGAGCCGCAGGCTCAACAGCACGACGGGACGGTGGTAGCCGGTGTCGGCGAGGAACTCCGCCCCGAGCAGGGCGCCCGGGCCGCGCGCGGCGGCCTCGCGCATGCCGGCCAGGACGTTGGCGTCGTCCCAGACCAGGGCGTGGCCCAGCGTGCCCGCGTAGACCAGCGCGGCCGCGAGAGCGACGATGGCGGCGGCGGTGCGGGGGCGGTCGGCCAGATTCGACAGGTTGGTCACGTCTGGTTCCGTGGTTCGCTGTGGAGGGCAGAGGTGGGCCGCGTTGGGCCCGCACGGCCGGAATTTGTCACAGGGCCCTGGCCGGATCAACCGTCATTGCGGTCCACGGCGGTGACTTGCATTTAGATACTGAATATTGATGTCATCATATCATTATCTGGAATCTCCGTGATACTTCCGTTACAATTTCCCCTTGGTTGGTTCTTGATGATCCGTTCTCGCCCGGGATCTCTGCCGCTCCGGAGTGTCCCGCAGCCAATCTCCGAAGGAGACTGACATGCGCTGCACTCGCCTCTGGTTCTGTCTGCTCGCGCTGTGCCTCGTCGCTGCCGGCGCGGCCCAGGCCCGCAACCCGATCCGCAACGCCTTCTTCAACCGGTACCCCGCCGCGGTGAACAGCGTGCTGGACGATCTGCCGTCCCGCGCCAACCACTGCGGCGTGTGCCACTTCGATTTCAGCGGCGGCGGTCCGCGCAACCCCTACGGGCTCGCCGTGGAAGTCGGCGTGAACAACGGCCTCTCCAACGCCGCGGCGGTCGCCGCCGCCGAGCCGCAGGACGCGGACAACGACGGATTCTCTGCGCTGATCGAGATCACCGACACGGTGAACTTCTCGAACACGCCCACCTTCCCCGGGCTCAAGGCTTCCAACGTGGGCGCCGCGCTGAACGTGAACCAGGCCGACCTGATCGACCACCTGACGCCGTCCGGCGGGCTGGACGTCGATCCGCCGCTGGTCACGGTGACCTGGCCGGCGGGCGGCGAGAGCGTCGTACCGAACACGACCGAGACGCTGACCTGGGCCGCGACCGACCCGAGCGGCATCGCCGCGATCGACATCTCCCTGAGCGAGGACGGCGGCGTCCACTGGGAGACCGTGGCCCGCAACCTGCCAGCCTCGAGCAGCTACGCCTGGTTCGTGCCCAACCTGCCGGGCGCGACGTCGCGGATCCGGGTCCACGCCCGCGACGCGGCCGGCAACGCCGGTCACGGCGACAGCCCCTCCGACTTCACGATCGAACCGCACGTCGGCGGCGTCGCGCCCACCACGCTGCGCGACTTCCGCCTGCCCGGCACGCAGCCCTTCGGCGCGGGCGTGTACGACAATCCCGACGGCACCTGTTCGACCTGCCACGGCGGCTACAGCGCGGCCGTGGAGCCCTGGTCCAACTGGCGCGGCAGCATGATGGGCAACACCATGCGCGACCCCGTCTTCGCCGCGACGATGGTCATCGCCGAGCAGGACGCGCCCGCCTCGGGCGACCTCTGCCTGCGCTGCCACACCCCGGGCGGCTGGCAGGAGGGCCGCTCCACCGACACCTCCGGCGGCATGATCACGGCGAAGGATCGCCAGGGCGTGCAGTGCGACTACTGCCACCGCGCGGTCGATCCGATCTACCAGCCGGGGGTCAGCCCCGCCGTGGACGAGGCCATCCTGGCCCGGCTCGACGCGCCGGTGCTCGGCTACGGCAACGGCCAGTCCGTGTCCGATCCCGATCCGATCCGCCGCGGGCCCTACGCGGACGCCCAGGCCTCGCACCAGTTCCTGGACTCGGCCTTCCACCGCACCGCCAACCTGTGCGGCACCTGCCACGACGTGAGCAACCCGGCCTTCGTCGCCGGTACGGCGCCCGGCGAGTACGTCGTGCAGGAACTCGACGCGCCGCATCCCGACGGGAACACGCGCAACATGTTCCCGGTCGAGCGCACGTTCAGCGAGTGGTCGGTCAGCGCCTACGCCGAGGGCGGCGTCTACGCGCCGCAGTTCGCCGGCGTGAAGCCGGGCGGCATCGTCTCCACCTGCCAGGACTGCCACATGGCCGACGCGACCGGGCGCGGCGCCACCACGGGGCCGATCCGCACCGACCTCGGCGTGCACGACCTCACCGGCGGCAACCACTTCGTGCCCGACCTCATCCCCACCTGGTTCCCGGGCGAATTCGACCAGACGGCCCTCAACGCGGGCAAGGCGCGGGTCACGGCGATGCTGCAGATGGCGGCCACGCTCGAGGTCTTCGAGTCGCCCGTCGGCGGTGGACCGGGCGTGACGGTGCGCGTCACCAACGAGACGGCCCACAAGCTGCCCAGCGGGTACCCGGAAGGCCGGCGCATCTGGATCAACGTGCGGGCTTTCGACGACCAGTCGAACCTGATCTACGAGTCGGGCGCCTACGACCCGGCCACCGGCACGCTGAACCACGACCCGCAAGCGAAGATCTTCCACATCGAGCCCGGCACCTCGCACCGCCTCGGCGCGATCCTCGGCATCGACGCGGGTCCCTCGTTCCACTTCGTGCTCAACGACACGGTCTTCATGGACAACCGCATCCCGCCGCGCGGCGCCTCGCTGGCCGAACTGGAGGCCGTGCAGTCGCCGGTGGTCGGCTACGGCGGCTACCAGGACGGGCAGTTCTGGGATGACACGCTCTACGACCTGCCCGACGGCGCGAGCATCGTCGAGGTGACGCTCTACTACCAGAGCATCTCGAAGGAGTACGTCGAGTTCCTGCGCGATGCGAACACGACCAACACCCTGGGCCAGGAACTGTACGACGCCTGGGTCGCCCAGGGCCGCGCGGCGCCGGTGATCATGGGCTCCGAACAGCTCGTCCTGGCCTCGACCGGGGCGGGCGAGGTGCCGAACTGGCGGACCGCCCTGGCGCCGGCGGCGCCGAACCCGTTCAACCCGTCGACGGAGCTGCGGTTCACCGTGGCGCGGCAGGGCCGCGTCAGCCTGCGGATCTTCGACGAGCGGGGCCGCCTGGTGCGCGGCCTGGTCGCTGAGACGCTGGCCGCGGGCGAGCACGTCGCGACCTGGGACGGCCGCGACGGCGACGGCCGCGCGGCGGCTTCGGGCGTCTACGTGGCGGAGCTGCGCACGAGCGACGCGCGCGAGCTGCGCAAGATGACCCTGTTGAAGTGACGCGACCGTTCCCCGGATAGCGGGAAGGCCCCGGCCACGGCCGGGGCCTTCTTCTCGCCCTTCATCCGAGGTTTCCCCACCGGCCGCGCGGCGGTATGATCCCGGCGGCCCCACACCCGGAGGATCGCCATGCGCCCGTACCTCGCCTTCGCGCTGCTGCTGGCTCTGGCCGCCGCTCCCGCCGCGGCGTGCACCAACCTGCTGGTCACCCCCGGCGCCTCGGCGGACGGGTCGGCCTTCATCACCTACACCTGCGACGGGGAGTTCCACCCCATCCTGCGGCGCATCCCGGCGGCCGACCACGCGCCCGGCGAGATGCAGGAGGTGCGCTACTGGGACGGCACCGTGACGGCGAGCATCCCCTGGCCGGCGCACACCTACGCGGTCGTCGGCCTGATGAACGAGCACCAGGTGGCGGTCGGCGAGACCACCTTCGACGGCCGGCCCGAACTGCTGGACGAGACGGGCGGCCTGCACTACTGGAACCTCATGACCCTCGCCCTGCAGCGCGCGCGCACCGCGCGCGAGGCGGTCGAGGTGATCACCTCGCTGATCGAGACCCACGGCTACCGCAGCACCGGCGAGTCGTTTTCCCTCAGCGATCCGCGCGAGTGCTGGCTGCTGGAGATGATCGGCGCCGGGGCGGGCAGCGGCGGCGCGGTCTGGGTGGCGCGGCGGCTGCCCGACGGCACCGTCTCGGCCCACGCCAACCTGGCCCGCATCGGCACCTTCCCCACCGACGACCCGCAGAACTGCCTCTTCTCGCGCAATGTGTTCAGCGTGGCCGAGGCACGCGGCTGGTACGACCCGCGCGCCGGCGTCCCGTTCAACTTCAGCGAGGTCTACTGCCCGGCCACCGCGCAGAAGAAGCGCTACACCGCGACGCGCGTCTGGAGCCTGCTGCGCCGGGCGGCGCCGTCGCTGGAGCTGAGCCCCGACTTCCACCGCGGCGTCGCCGGCGCCGAGGACTACCCGCTGTTCGTGAAGCCCGACCGCAAGCTGGCCCTGGCCGACGTCATGTCCCTGATGCGCGACCACTACGAGGGCACCGACTACGACATGACGCAGGGCGTGGACGCCGGGCCCTTCGGCTGCCCCGACCGCTGGCGGCCGATGGCCTGGGAACAGGATGGCGAAACCTACTCCTGGGAGCGGCCCATCTCGACGCAGCAGACCGGTTTCTCCCACATCGCGCAGAGCCGGCGCGGGCTGCCCGACCCCGTCGGCGGCTGCCTGTGGTACGGCGTCGACGACACCGACACGACGGTCTGGTTCCCGCTCTACGCCGGGATCACCGACGTGCCGCCGTCCTTCGCGCGGGGCGCGCTCGAGGAGTTCTCCTGGGACTCCGGCTGGTGGGTGTTCAACCTCGTGGCCAACTACGCCGGCCTGAAGTACTCGTACATGATCGAGGACATCCGCGCCGCCCAGCGCGAGCTCGAGGGCGGGCTGATCGCGATGCAGCCCGCGGTCGAGGCGACGGCGGCGCGCCTGCACGCGCAGGACCCCGCGCTCTGCGCGCGCTACCTGACGACCTACAGCGTGGGGGAGGCCGAACGCGTCGCCGCGCGCTGGCAGGTCCTGGCCGGCGCGCTGATCGCGAAGTACAACGACGGCTACGTCATCGAGAACGGGCGCGAGCGCGAGGTCGGCTACCCGCAGGCGTGGCGCGACGCGGTGCTGGAGCTGCGGCCGGAGCAGTTCAGGCTGCCGCGGGCGGCGGCGGATTCGCTGGCGACGGCGTTGCCATACTAGGGGGAGACGTGATGAAGCGCTTCGCCTTGCTCGTGACTGTATCGCTGGTTGTCGTAGCTGCCGGCGCCGCCGCCATCAACGAGGAGACCGACACCATGGTCCGCATCTACACCGGCCCGGTCTTCTGGACCGGCGACCCCGCGCTGCCCGAGGCCGCGGCCGTGGCCGTGGGCGCCGACGGCCGCATCCTGGAGACCTACGGCGTCGTGCCGCGCGACACGCCCTGGGAGATCGTGGAGCTGCCGGGAGCGCTGGCCCTGCCGGGCCTGCACGACGCGCACCTGCACGTCTCGGGCATCGGCAAGCGCTGCGAGCAGGCGGCGCTGGAAGAGGCGCGCTCGGCCCTCGAAGCGCGCGACCTGGTCGCGGCCTGGGCCGCGGCGAACCCCGACGTCGCGGTGGTCCGCGGCCGCGGCTGGGACCAGAGCCGCTGGCCCGGCGGCGCGTTCCCGACCTGGCGCGACCTCGAGGGCGCCGGCGCGCGGCCGATGGTGCTGCGCCGCGTCGACGGCCACGCCTCGTGGGTCAACCGGGCCATGCTGGACCTCGCGGGCATCACGGCCGCGACGCCGGACCCCGAGGGCGGCCGCATCCTGCGCGACGCGCAGGGCGAGCCGACCGGCGTGCTCGTCGACAACGCCGCCGACCTGCTGACGCCGGTGCTGCCGCGCTCCACGGCGGCCGACCAGGAGCGCTGGCTGCTGGCGGGTCTGGCGGCCTGCGCCGACGCGGGCCTGACGGCGGTGCACGACATGGGGCAGACGCCGGAGACCTGCGACATCGCGCAGCGGCTGGCAGACGAGGGGCGGCTGCCGATCCGGCTGTTCGTCTACCTGGAAGGATCCGAAGTCGGGTCGATGGCGGCTCTCGGGCGCTATCGCGCCGCTGACCGCTTCGCGGTGCGGGGCATGAAGTACTACACCGACGGCGCACTGGGCAGCCGCGGCGCGCTGCTGCTGGCGGACTACAGCGACGAGCCCGGCCGCCGCGGCCTCGCGGTCACCGACGCCCTGATCCTGACCGACCTGGTGCGCGAGGTGCACCGCCGCGGCTTCCAGTGCGCGATCCACGCCATCGGGGACGGCGGCAACCGCATGGCCCTGGACGCCATCGCCGCGGCGCAGGCGCCGGACACGACAGTCACCGTATCGCGCCGCCACCGCGTCGAGCACGCCCAGGTCGTCCATCCGGACGACTTCGCGCGCTTCGCCGCGCTGGGCGCGCTCGCGAGCGTGCAGCCGACGCACTGCACGAGCGACCTGCGCTGGGCCGAGCAGCGGCTCGGGCCCGAGCGCGTCCGGGGGGCCTACGCCTGGCGCACCTTCCTGGACCACGGCGTGCGCCTGCCGCTGGGCTCGGACGCGCCGGTCGAGGACTGGAACCCGCTGCCCGGCGTCTACGCGGCGATCACGCGCCAGGAACCCGACGGCGATCCCGCCGGCGGCTGGCATCCCGAACAGAACCTGACGCTGACCGAGGCGTTGCGCGGCTTCACGGCCGAGGCGGCGTACGCGGTGGGGCGCGAGGGCGACCTGGGCGTTCTGCGCCCCGGTCTGCAGTTCGACTGCACGGTCCTGGACCGCGACCCGCGCGGGGGCGACCCGGTGCGGTGGCTGGCGGTGAAGCCGTCGGCGCTGTTCGTGGGCGGGGAGCGCGTGCGCTGAGCGGATTTGATCGATGAGC